>JBKPEY010000387.1:0-5418 GCA_046744405.1 Actinomycetota bacterium | reverse complement strand
GTGGCGGTGTCTGCCGATTTCATTGCCGGTCTTCCCAAGGTGGAGCTGCATGTCCACCACGTCGGCTCAGTACCACTTCGGGCCATAGCCGAGTTGGCTGCGCGGCATCCCGGCACCGTGCCGAGTGATCTCGATCAGTTAGCCCGGTTCTTCATCTTTGATGACTTCCCGCATTTCATCCGGAACTATTTGGCAGTCGTAGATCTGATCAAGACTGCCGAGGACGTACGCCTGATCACCTACGAGGTCGCGGCCGACATGGCGGCCCAGAACATCCGGTACGCCGAGCTGACCGTGACGCCGTACATCTCGATCAGCAACGACCTGCCAGCAGAGGCGTTCCTGGAGGCGATCGAGGACGCTCGTCAGGCCGCTCGTCGTGATCATGGTCTGGAGCTGCGGTGGATCTTTGACATTCCCGCCGACTTCGGAATACCTGCGGCCGAGTTGACGGCATCGGTTGCACTTGAGCATGAGGTGCCCGGACTGGTCGGATTCGGGCTCGGCGGATCGGAGCGCGGATTTCCCCGCTCCATGTTTCGTGATCAGTTCGACCAGGCTCGTGCAGCGGGACTCCGGAGCGTCCCACACGCCGGGGAGACCACAGGTCCGCAGAGCGTCTGGGATGCGCTGATCAGTCTCGGTGCGGAACGCATCGAGCACGGCATCGCCGCAGTCCACGACCAGCGCCTGCGAGAACACCTCATCGAGCACAAGATCGCCTTGGACATCTGCCTGACATCCAGCGTCGCACTCCGTGTGGTGCCCGATCTTGATCAGCATCCGATCCGGGAGCTAGTTGCGGCGGGCGTGCCTGTGACGATCAATACCGACGATCCGCCCATGGTGGGCACCGACCTCAATACCGAATACGCCATCGCGGGCCGCCTGCTTGATCTTGATAACCGCGGACTCACCGCGTTGGCGCTGAGGGCGGTCGAGGCATCTTTTGCCAGCCCCGAGACCAAGGCCGGGCTGCGTTCGGAAATCAGCTCTTACGCCGCGATGCCAGCTCCTTGACCGGTATGGCAGCCACAGAACGCGCAGCCTTCGGCGGCGAGCTGCGAGGCGGTGCCACCTTGGCTGCCGCGGGCCGGGACTCGGGCAAACGCGGCGGCGATGTCGCTGCCGGAGTCTTCTTGAAGGGAAAGAGCTCGGGACGATCCGGTTGACGCCACCACAAGATCACCGCAAGTAGCATCGCCATCTGGATGATCGGGGAGACGGTATCCCGCATCCGAGTGGCGGTGAAGTCCAGCGCATTCCCCATGTCGATCGCGCGGCCAGGCACGTACGCCAGCGACAGTGCGGCTCCCCTGATCACCATGATCTTGTCCAGCTTGCTGGCTGCCAGCACGGCCAGCGGCATCCAGGCAAGCAGGTCGTACCAAGAGAGGGTGTACATCGAGGTGATCAGCCATGCCACCGACAGCACAAGCGCCGTCCGTAGGGCGATGGTGAGCGGATCGCGCTTCAGGTCAGCGTCCTTGGCCAAACCTGGAGCGGCTGTCCAGGGCACCACGCGCGAAAGCATCCAGGCGATGACAATCAGACCGATGTATGAGATGACGCCCAACACCACCTTGGCGTGGTACGGCGTCATGAAGAGGTTCAGGAAGGTATACAACGGATTGGCCCAGGAGCCGACGGAGACGTACCCGCCGTTCCGCAGCGCCTGAAAGAACGCTGTCGGCTGCCAAAGTATGTAGGCAAGACCCATGGGAGCCGCAGTGCCGAGGCAGAGCAGCAGCGCCTTCTTTGGTTCCCGCCGGTACGCCCAGAGCATTGCGAGTCCCCACAGCCCAATGCTCACCTTCGCGCACCCGGCAAGGCCGATGCCGAGACCCGCGACGAAGGGGTTCTTGCGCATAAAGAGCAGCCCTGCGACCGCGAACATCACGGCCAGTGCCTCATTGTGTGCACCGGCGACCACAGCCCAGATCAACAAGGGATTCGCGATAGTCAGCAACGCCGCGCGGCCCTGCCGGCGGGGGTCGCCATGCGCCAGCATCACTGCACCGGCGCACGCCAGGATAAACGGCACCACCGAGAAGAGCTGCAGCCAGAACACGATGTCGTGCATGTTCTCGCCACCGAACTTGTTGGCCAGCAGCTGCGTCCAGGAGGTGATCGGCCCGTACACGCTGGGAGTGTCCTGCCACGGCCGCTCGGTCCAGCGGAGCACCGGATCGAACTGACCCCTAAACACCTCCGCTGGGGTGATCTCGTACGGATCCCGCCCGATGGCCTGCAGCCGCCCGTACGCGGCGTACATCAAGACATCCGCCGAAGTCATCGGCGGCACGCAGCTGGTGAGCAGGCTGAGTACCGTGCCGAGCGCGAAGATCTTTTTGTACCTGGGCCTCCAGCCATCAGCCATGGCGCGCAGCCCGACCCAGAGCCCGACAGCGCCCAGGAGGATGGCGACCCAGATCAAGATCGAGACGAACCATTCGTTGGGATTCACTACGCCGGCAGGCAGATACCAGGGCGGCAGATAGGAGCGCCGCGGACCCAGTGTCAAAGTGACCGCAGACGGTCCTAGGAATCCCGCAAGCAAGGTCAGTGCGGTGGCAGCGACAATGCCGAACAACGCGAACTGGTGATTGCGGTGCCAGATCGCTGGTCGGTAACGGGATGGCGGCGGCTTG
Source organism: Actinomycetota bacterium (assembly GCA_046744405.1). Lineage (GTDB taxonomy): Bacteria > Actinomycetota > Actinomycetes > Propionibacteriales > Propionibacteriaceae > Microlunatus. The sequence goes on along the minus strand of JBKPEY010000387.1, from coordinate 2,767 downwards.
GCCGGATTCCCGCTGCGGCGCTTCTGCTTGCTCGCCGTCATCGATTCATGCCTGCTTACCTCGGAGTCGCTTGAAGACGCCAGTGACGCCACCGGAGTCTTTCAAATCCTTGAGCCGGGCTTGAACCAGTCCACGGGTTGTAAGCGCACGAGTGACGTCACGGAGCTGGGCTGCGCGATGCAGCGAAGCGCCGAGGTCGGTGCCTGTGGCACGGTGGCGCAGGTCGATTTCTATCTCCGAGACGCGTAATCCGGCACGCAACGCGTCGATGGTCATGCCAACTTCCATTCCCCAGCCGGCCGCCAGTGGACTGGCAAGTTCGAACGCGCGGCGGGTCAGGCAGCGCTGGCCTGATAGTGGTGCCCGCGGAGTCCAGCCGGTCAGCTCGGCGATGCCACGGCGCGCTGTGTTCACGACCATGCCAAAACCACCGGGATTGGCACCCTCGGCGGTGAGCTGAGCCGGTAGTACCGCAATCGTTAGGTCGGCTTCGTCGTTGACGACTGGAGAAATCAACGGCGCACAATTGCCCGCCGACTCCGCCAAGTCGGCGTCGATCAGCAGCAAAGTTCCAGCTTCGGGACGCTTGTCGCGCTGCTCGATCACGCCAAGTCCATTAACCGCCGATTCGACGGCGGCTGCCTTGCCCCGGCTGCGAGTATGTGAGACGACGATCGCGCCAGCCCCGGACGCAAGCTGTGACGTACGATCAGTGCTCCCGTCATCGCAGACGATCACGATCTCTACCCCGGGAAGATCTCTTGCCGCTGTGACGGTTGCGCCGATTCGCTGCTCCTCGTCCTTTGCCGGGATGACGCAAGCGACACGGGACAGCTCGGAGCTCACCCAGCCAAGGCTAGTCGCGCAGTAGTGCCTGGCTGGAGCGTTCTAGGAATCGGTAATCTCACCGTCATGTCTGCGGAGGTTGTGACTGCGCCGGGGGTTTGGACCGAGGTTGGGCGGTTGCGTACGGTGCTGTTGCACCGTCCTGGTAATGAGCTCAAGCGGTTGACGCCACGCAACAATGACACCTTGCTCTTCGACGGATTGCCCTGGGTCGACCGAGCGCAACAGGAGCACGACGGCTTCGCGGAGACGTTACGCGACCGTGGCGTTGAGGTCCTCTACCTCCGCACGCTGTTGATCGAAACGTTGGCCGACCCTGCTGCGCGAGCCAAGGCTCTTGAAGACGTGATCTCAGATATCCGGTTGGGGATCACGCTTCGAAACTATCTGCTGCGCTACCTTGCTGATCTTGATCCAGAGGAGCTGGCGGAGGTCTTGATTGCCGGCCTGCGCAATGACGAAGTGGAAGGCAGCGGCAGTCTCGTCGCAGCGCTGTATCGACCGGAAGACTTCTTGATCGATCCGTTGCCGAATCTGCTTTTCACGCGGGACTCGAGCGTCTGGATCGGGGATCGGGTGACGATCACGTCCTTGGCGATGCCGGCACGGCGGCGCGAAACCCAACTGACTGATCTGATCTATGCATTCCATCCGCGGTTCAGCGGCGTCCAGCGGATTCACGGCTGGCACGAGGAATATCTGGAGGGCGGTGACGTCCTGGCACTTGCCGACGGCGTGCTAGCAGTTGGAGTCGGCGAACGGACGCATCCCTCGGGTGCGGAGCGCTTGGCGCGTACGGTTTTCGGGCTGGGTCTTGCCCACACTGTGCTCGTGGTGCCGATCAGCCAGGATCGGGCCACGATGCACCTGGACACCATTTGCACGATGGTCGATGTGGATGCGGTGGTGATGTATCCGAATGTTGCTCATCACTTGTCCGCGATCGCCGTCCGCGCAGGCGACAACTCTGATCTTGTGATTGAGAAACCGGCTCCTTTCTTGGAGGCGGCGGCTCGAGCGATGGGCATTGATCAGCTCCGGTTGATCGACACGGGCCTGGATCCGGTGACCGCTGAGCGCGAGCAGTGGGATGACGGCAATAACACGCTGGCCATTGAGCCCAAGGTTGCCGTCGCGTACGAGCGCAACGTGGAGACGAATGAGCGTCTCGCAGAAGCAGGTATCGAGGTGATCGCCATCGCGGGTTCGGAGCTTGGCTCTGGCCGCGGTGGACCGCGGTGTATGTCGTGCCCGATTGCGCGCGACCTGGTTTAACGTGGAGAACTACTCGGCAAGGATTGCAGCGACACGATCGGGGTAGTCGGTGGTGAATCCGGTCACCCCAAGATCACGACAGAATCTGACATCATCGGGCTCATTGACCGTCCAGACGTGAACCTCATGTTCCCGCTGTAGCGAGCGGTTAACGAAGTCCGGATCCTGCTTGATCAGTGCCAGATCGGGACCAGCGACGCGTACCCCCTCCGGCAGCTTGCCGTCGCGCCACTTGCCAAGATCATTTTCAATGAGCAGCGTCCGCTCCAAGCCAGGCAGCAGCCAGCCGAAGCGCCTGACCGCCTTGACCGAGAAGGAGATCAATCGGACTGGCGCACCAGGCTGATTCCAGCCGAACTCGGCGAGCATTGCGGCAACTCGCTCCTCAACCTCGCGGCCGCGATCGTTGGGGTGTTTGGTTTCGACCACCAAGCTGACCGGCACGTGATCTTGCCTGGCATCCCGAACCATGATCATCAATTCCCGCAGGGTGACCAGCTCGCGTTGCTCGGGATCTGGATCAGCAACCCGCCGGGAACCGAAATCCAGCTCCTTAAGCTCCGGTACCGAGCGCTCGTACGCCGGTCCGGAGCCGGTGGAGGTGCGGTCCAGGGTCAGATCGTGCAGGCAGACCAGTTCGTCGTCG
>JBKPEY010000221.1:0-3136 GCA_046744405.1 Actinomycetota bacterium | reverse complement strand
GCCTGAACGGCATCGGCCATCAAGTCCATGAGCTTGGCGATATCCACTCGGCGGCTCGGAAAATGATGTTGGTAAAGGTCGACGGAACTGCGCTGCAGATTCCGAAGACTGGCATCGAGTGCATAAGGCATATCTTCAGCGTGTCCGAGCGGCGTCGGCGGGAACTTCGTCGCAATAACGACATCTTTGCCTTCCGCAAGCTCACCAAGCCGGCGCTCTGAGCCGCCGGCGCTGTACATCGCCGCCGTGTCAAAGAAGTTGATCTCCGCGGCAACCGTCGCATCGAAGGCGGCCTGTTCGTCAGCGGCCTCAGTTCCGCCGTACGCACTCTTCGCCGGCATGACGCGTTGCACGCCGCTCGCTTCGCCCCAGACCATGACACCCAACCCAAGCCGTGATACCCGGACCTCAGTGCGGCCCAGAGTTACTGTCTCCACCATCTTTGAGCCCCCAATGCACTGTCGGATATGCCCGCCTCTAGCAATGTCAACGATCCCAGAGTGCCGCACGCCGAGCTGCGGTGGTAAAGAGGAATAGCTGCAGCGGCGTTCCGGTCCTTCTCGAACGAATCGAGACATAAAAGGAAGAAGGGTTTGTCATGGGCATCACTCGCCTGAACCACGCAGTGCTCTTCGTAGCTGATCTTGAGCGCAGCGTGGCCTTCTACACCGACGTACTGGGTTTCAGACGAATCGACATGACGCCTGAGGGATTCGCCGGTGCGGCGTTCCTCCAGGCACCCGGCTCGAGCAATGATCATGACCTAGGTTTGTTTGACATTGGAGCCACTGCAGCGCCGTCCGGTGCGGGACGTACCACGGTCGGGCTCTATCACCTGGCGTGGGAGATCGACACACTGGCGGAGATGAAACAGCTGGCGAGGTCCCTTGCGCAGCGTGGCGCACTCGCCGGTTCGTCCGACCACGGCACCACGAAGAGCCTCTACGGCAAGGATCCCGACGGTCTGGAATTCGAGATTGCCTGGATTGTGCCGGCCGATCAGCTGGACGACGTGGCTCGGGAGGCCCGCAAGCAGATCCGCCGACTCGACCTTGATCGGGAGATCGCCCGCTACGGCGCCGACACTCATGGCGGCATCGGCATCTCGATGCCAATCGGCTGACGGAGGCGTTCGGCGTGGCTGAGGCCTTCACGGTGGCGGCGGTGCAGGCTGCCTACGTTCTGATGGATCGCGAGAGCACGACAAGCAAGGTCGAGGAGCTCGTCGGCTCCGCCGCAGCCAGAGGAGCGCGATTGATCGTGTTTCCTGAGGTGTTCGTACCGGGAACCCCGATCTGGATCGATTCGACACCGATCTGGGACGGCGACGAAGCCTGGTTCGCCCGGCTCGTTGATCAAGCCGTCGTTGTACCGAGCCCGAGCACCGACCGCATCGGGGCCGCGGCCCGAGAGGCCGGCGCCTACGTCGTCGTTGGAATCGACGAGCGCGAACGGCACGGCACCACGATCTACAACACGCTCCTGTACTTCGGCCCCGACGGCAAGATCATCGAGAAGCACCGCAAGCTGATGCCCACTGGTTCGGAGCGCACAGTGTGGGGCATGGGCGACGGCTCGACGCTGAATGTCGTCCCGACCGAGCTGGGACGAGTCGGCGGCCTCATTTGCTGGGAGAACTACATGCCGCTGGCCCGATTCCACCTCTACGCGCAAGGGGTGGAGGTCTGGCTGGCACCGACGCTAGCCCGCGGTGACGGTTGGATTGCGACCATGCGCCACATCGCCCGTGAGGGTCGCGTGTGGGTCGTGGGCGTGAATCCGTGCCTACGAGTCGACCAGATTCCCCGGGACTTTCCTGACCGGGACCGCGTCTGGAGGGTGGTGGACGCTGAGGAGGCCGAGTGGGTCGAGCCCGGCAACAGCGTCATCTGCAACCCAAACGGTGAAATCGTCGCCGGGCCGCTTCGCTACGAGGAGGGCATCCTCACAGCTGAGGTTGACTTGACGCGGGTCAATGAGACGCGACGGCTGTTCGATCCGGCTGGTCACTACAACCGTCCCGATATCTTCCAGCTCACCGTCGATACTCGCCAAAGGCGCACTGTCACGTTGATCAGCGAGGAGTCCGTTTCCGAACGCTGACGCACTCAGGCTAGTTGTCAGCCGGGATTAAGCGGAAAGTCGTGTCGTCCCGTCGGATGCCTCCAGCAACCGGATTAGCGAAATGTGTGCTGATGATCATCGTGTCCGATTCAGCGAATCGCTCGATGAGGTTCGATCTGGAAGCTTGAGCTTGATTCGGATCGGTGTCTGATGCACTCCAGTCGGGATATGGGATCTGGCAGGGATGGTGCATCACATCACCAGTAATCAGCGCCACCTCTCCGCGCGACTCGTTCCCCAACGCTCCAGCGGAGGGCTCCATGTCGTCACTGTCGCAGATTGCTGCAAATCGGTCGAGCGCGACGCTAGAGGCTTTGGCCGAGCTGACCACACGCCGATAACGTGATGAGGTGGTCGAGCCTGACCTGCAATGGCACCCGTTGCTCTACGCCGGAAGTGCCCGCTATTACGCGGCGGGCCGCGTCGGCTACCCAACGGCACTCGCTGAGGCTCTCGCAACGGCACTGCACCTTGACGGCTCGGGCCGGCTGCTCGACGTTGGCTGCGGTCCTGGCAACTTCACACTTTTGATGGCGCCGTGGTTTAAGCAGGTAACCGGTGTCGATGCCGACTCAGACATGCTTGCGGAAGCACAACGGCAGGCGACGGAGGCGGGGATCGGCAACGTCGGTTGGCGGCAGCTGCGGGCAGAGGAGCTGCCGGCCGGACTGGGCCGATTCCGGGTGATCAGTTTTGCGCAGTCGTTCCATTGGATGGATCAGGCGGCAGTCGCGCGTACGGCGCTCAGCATGCTTCAACCGGATGGGGCTTGCGTGCATGTGCACGCCACTACGCACCGCGGTGTCGAGACCGACGCGGTACTGCCACATCCCAGGCCGCCCCGTTCGGCCATCGACGAGCTGCTTGAGCACTACCTCGGCTCCTCCGGTCGGTGGGGCAAGGGCTTGCCGCCCAACAAGGGCGATCGTGAGGAAGAAGTGTGGCAGGCTGCCGGCTGCTATCGCCTGCAGCGGATCGAGGTCGCGGGTCAGATCGTCGAGCGGACCAGTGA
>JBKPEY010000066.1:0-5771 GCA_046744405.1 Actinomycetota bacterium | reverse complement strand
AACATCGAATCTTGAAATCGGCTGGGGGTGCGTGAGGCAGGTCGAGATGCTCGGTGATGACCGCTCGACTCTCGGCAGCGGCTTATGGGTGAGTGAAGGGCCGGTGTCGATAGGGGAGACGGTGATGAGTCGGCAGGCGATGAGACAGGCAGCGCGACGGTCGGCCTTGGATGCCCAAGCAGCCCGGCGCAAAAGAACGCGCCGACCGGGAACGCCGGCTCGAGCAGCCCCAGTGGTGCAGCAGCAACGGGGTGTGCGGGTAGGCGTTCACCATCTCGATCGCGCCGTCGAGCCCGAAGTGCCACTCGCTGTCGGAGAAGTCGAACAACATCGATGTCGACGATCGTTGATTGGCCGGTTTGGTCGATTGATCAGCGACGACCTGACGGGCCTAGTTGTAGGGCTGCCACCGTGAAAAGGACGTTCGGACTCCAGCGTGCCGAGGTGCTCGCGGCCCTCGGCAATGCACTCCTGCTCGTCGGAGTGGCAGTTGGGTGCTGATCCAGGCTGTCGATCGGCTGCGCAGCCCTGTCGAGATCGACAGCAGGCTCATGCCCGTGGTGGCTGCCATCGGAGTCCTCGCCAACCTGGCCGGACTATTGGTGCTCCGTCCGGCGCAGGCGAAGAGCCTGAACATCCGTGGCGCCCTATCTCGAGGTGCTCGGTGACCTCATCGGTTCGTTGGCTGTCGTCGCCGCCGCTGTGCTGATCTTGGTCACGGGCTGGAACCCCCTTTGACGCGATCGCTTCTCTTCTCATCGTGGTGGTGATCATCCCGCGCGCCTGGTCGCTGCTGCGTGAGGTCGTCGACGTGCTACCGGAAGCCACACCTCACAGTGTGGACCTTGCCGAAGTCCGTGAGCACATCAAGCGGGTATGTGGGGTAGTCGATGTCCACGACCTGCACGCCTGGACGATTACCACCGGCGTACCGGTGCTGTCCGCGCACGTCATTGTGGACCACGCCTGCATTAACGAGGCCGCTCCGGTGACGTGCTGGACCGGCTCGGCGAATGCCTGGGTGGGCACTTCGACGTCTCTCACTGCACCTTCCAGCTCGAGCCGGTTGGCCATCAATAGCACGAGGCCGCCCACCACGCATGATCAATCCTCGGTTGCTGAGGGACCCGCCGAGGCCCGTGGTACAACCATGACCGGGAGTCGTGAGCGTCGGACCAGGCGTGCCGAGACGCCACCGAGCAGCACCCGGCGGATCGGACCGTAGCCACGGGACCCACAGACGAGCATGTCCACCTCGTCGGGCCCCAGTTCTGCCAGTCGCTCAACCACATCACCCTCGACAACGACCGCCTCCGGCTCGAGTTGCGGCGGCACCCCGGCGGCCGCGTAGTCCAGCGCCTGAGTGTACGAAGCGCGGGCAGCGTCGTAGAACACCTGCTCGTCCCGACGGCCCGCGATGTAGGAGTAGTGCTCCGTCGAACGGGCCATAACGCTGTACAACACCAGTCGAGCTGGGATCCGGCTGGCCGCGCGGACCGCGGCACGGAGCGCCTCGTGGCCGTCCTTCGTGTCGATGAACGCCACGCCGATCTTGGAGATCTCACCGCCATCGGGTGCCTGCCACGCCTGGGAGACCACGCAGACCGGCACGGTTGCCCCGTACAGCAACCGGTTGGCGACGCTGCCGAGCCGGCCGCCACCAGCTTCGTCCGTACGGCTGCCGCCGACCAGGACCGCCGCGGCTTCGACGTCTTCGGCAAGGTCGGCGAGACCACGGGCCGCCGACGTCGAGGCGACAAGGCGGTAGATAGCCGCGTCACCGGCGACGGCCCGCGCCTTGTCCAGCGTCTCCTGGCCGAGCTTGCGTACGTACGCCGCCCACTCGGCGTCGACGCGACCCGCTCCGAGTGGGTGCTCCTCAGGGTAGACAGTGGCCACGACAGGCACGTCGCCGGTGGACCGGCACCATGTCAACCCGAAGGCGACAGCGTCCTCGGCGGCATCCGACCCGTCGTACCCGATGACGACGCGCCAGGCCATGTCACGCGCTCCCGCCGGATCCCACCTCTGGCACCTTCGCCTCCGGTTCCTCGTCGGGAAGGTCCGGTACGTCAGGGTAGTGGTGCCGCAGCCTGGAGTGCGAGTACCCGTAGGCGAGATAGATCACGAGCCCGACCACGAGCCATCCGACGAACCTGATGTAGGTGGCCAATGGCAGCCCGGTGATCAGGTAGAGGCACAGCACGATCCCGATCGGGCACCAGATGTAGGGGATCGGCACCTTGAAGGGCCGGTCCATGTCCGGTCGCGTCCTCCGCAGCACCATCACGCCAACGTTGACCAGGATGAATGCGAACAGCGTGCCGATGTTCACCATCTCCACGATCGCGCCCAACGGCAATACCGCGGCGACGATAGCGGCGAAAATGCCGAACCCGAGGGTCAGCTTGGACGGCGTCCCGGTACGCGCATTGACGGTTGCCCAGGACTCCGGCACCAGGCCGTCGCGGGCCATCGCGAAGAAGATCCGGGTCTGGCCGTAGAGGATCACGAGCAGCACGCTGGTGATGGCCACCAGCGCTCCGAACGCGGTCAGCGCCGCCGCCCAAGAAAGGCCGGCACCCTGTTCGAGGGCCTCCGACAGCGGCGCGTCGCTCTCGGCTAGCTGGGCTGCGGGCAAAGCGCCGACGGCCGCAACCGACACCAGCACATAGATGATGGTGCAGACCGCCAGCGAGCCGATGATCGCGATCGGCAGGTCACGCTTGGGGTTCTTGGCCTCCTCGCTTCCAGTGGCCACGGCGTCGAAGCCGATGTAGGCGAAGAAGATCAGGGCCGCTGCAGTGAGCACTCCGCCAGAGCCCTGCGGCGCGAACGGCTGCAGGTTGTCTGCGTTGAAGGCGGTGAACGCAAGGCCGATGAACATGGTCAGCACGGCGAGCTTGATGAACACCATGACGGTGTTCAAGTTGGCGGTCTCCTTGACTCCGCGCATCAGCAACAGCGTGATGAGCAACACGATCACGACCGCGGGGATGTTGATGCCTCCCTCGTCAAGGGAGGTTGTGAACCTCTCCGGCAGCGCGACGCCGAAGGCGGTTTCCAGGAATGCGTTGAAGTTGGCGCCCCAACCGACGGCGATCGCCGCCACGGACACGCCGTACTCGAGGATCAGGTCCCACCCGATGACCCACGCCACAACCTCGCCGAGCGTGGCATAGGCGTAGGTGTACGCGCTGCCCGACACTGGGATCGATGACGCCAGCTCCGCGTAGGACAGCGCTGAGAAGAGGCAGACGACTGCCGCCAGCACAAAAGACAAGATCACTGCCGGGCCGGCCGCGGCAAGCCCTTCGCCCACAACGACGAAGATGCCCGTGCCGACGATAGCGCCGACCCCGAGAGCCGTAAGGGAAAGCGGTCCCACTGCTCGCTTGAGCTCGTGACCGCTCTCGTGCGTCTCCTCGACCAGGGACAAGACGGGACGGATGTGGAACAGGTGTGCCTTGGTGTACCGGACCATCATGTCCTCCACTAATCGGCTCTTTTTGCATGCTAAACCCGGTGCCGGGGCGTGGAAAGAGGATGCCGCTCCCCCTACCCATCCCTTCAGGGACTTGTTTGTGGCTGTTGCGGATGCTGGCCATGTGACGACGCAGCACTACACGGCCAGCAGCATCGACGCTTGATCGCGGACTCGGAGAACTCACTCAGCTGGCTCTTCCAATTCAGCGAGCCGAGCGGGATGGAGGATGAGTATCCGTGGTTATTGCCGAAGTTTGGCGCGATGCGGAGGGCTCCACGACGTACGAGTGGATCGCCTGCACACCGGCTTTCTGAGTGAGCCGAGCAAGTGGCGTGTCCTCGCCGGCCGAGAAGGGCAAGCGTACGCAGGACGCCCTGTCCTACAACACGCTCACCACCATGCTGACCTCCCATCACAAAGCGTTACGACCTCACTGGGGGAGTCGTTGACAGTTGTACTGCAGGCTGGTCGGCATCTTCTGCCGCTCGCTTCGTTCCACAACAGGGCGATGGATGAACGACGGAGCTGTGGGCGTCCGCCCGCGCTAGCCGAATGACGGGTTGCTTACCAATCTGCTTACCAATCGGTCCGTTTCCCGCGGGACAGAGGCGCACGTTGGCGACCGTTCGCCACGCTCACGACCCGGTATTCGAAGCAGCGGGTTGTCGATGGCATGGAAGCAGCGACCAATGATTGCCCCGACCTTCCGGCAGCGCTTACGCGCCATAGAGGGTCTTTGACCCACATGAGATTGCCTGACAGACCTAGGGCCGTCATTCGTGACCTCATTTGGACAGCCGTCTGGAAAGGAAGCTGAGTGAACATCGAGCCAATTTGGCCCCGACGGACGAAGGCTCGACCTTCGGCTCAACGCGACATGGGCACCACGGGAAGCGAGCCTGCACCGTGTGCCCCATGTGTGCCCCCAGGTTGCAACCAAAGCGCCTCTGCTGCTGCACCATGCACATCAATCACGCGAGGCTTACGCCTAACCAGATCGACGCGATGCCTTCGCAACGAGAAGGTCAGGGGTTCGAGTCCCCTTAGCTCCACAATCTTTAATATGGCTTTGACTAAGTCATTTCTTCTCTGGCAGCTCAGCTGGATTCCCGCGTACTTCTCGCGTGTGCCCCCAGTGTTGCCGTCGATACGGTTCTCGGCCCAAGCCCGCAGCGTCTGAGGAGGTCAGGGTTCCACCGAGTGTGCGGCCAGCCCTAGGAGCCCAAATCGATGCCTGCAGGTGATGCGGCTTCCACGACAAGGAGCCGCTCTTCGGTCCCGCCTGCGAAGGCGACACACGCTGCCCGTGGTTCAGCCCGCGACGGCGCGGATATCGTGCCGGTGTAGTGTCTCGAACCCCGAGCACGGTCACACTTCTCGCAGCGGGCCTTGGTTCCGAGGGGGTTTGCCGATGGCAACTGAGTCGGCCTGTCTCCTGCTCACTGACATCTCGGGGTACACGGGTTACCTCGCGGGGGTCGAGCTCGATCACGCGCAGGACATCCTCGCGGATCTGATGAACACGATCATCCGCGCGCTACGACCCGCTTTCCGGCTCGCCAAGCTCGAGGGCGATGCGGCGTTCATGTACGCGATCGCGGAGAAGTTGGATGGGTCGCTGCTCCTCGACACGATCGAGCGCTGTTACTTCGGCTTCCGACGGCGCCGCCGTGATGTGCAGCAGATGACGTCGTGCGAGTGCAATGCATGCGTACGCATCCCAGAACTCAACCTAAAGTTCGTCGTCCACCACGGCTTGATCCTGCGCCAACGCGTCGCCGGTCAGGATGAGCTGCTGGGAGCCGATGTCATCCTCGTCCATCGGCTGCTCAAGAACGACGTGATCGCATCGATCGGCATCGAGGCATACGCATTGTTCAGCCAGCAGTGTGTTGACGCTATGGATGTTGACGTGTCCGCGCTTGGCATGCGCGCGTACAGCGAGGCCTACGAACACATCGGAGCCGTGTCCGTCTGGGTCCACGATCTCGGCCGACGCTGGCAGGAGGAAGAGTCGCGCACCCGCGTGATCGTGGACAAGCGCCAGGCTGTCTACCAGCTCGACACGCCGTCCTCGGCCCCGCCGCAGGTCGCTTGGGAGTTCGTGACGACGCCGGGCCGACGGATCACCTGGCAGCTCGGAGTGACCGGGGTGGAGGTGATCGCGACGGGCAACCGTCGAGGGGTTGGGGCCACCAACCACTGCATGCATGGCAAAAGCGCGGTCGTCGAGGAGATCCTCGACTGGCGTCCCTACGACTATTTCACCTACCGTGGCACCCTT
>JBKPEY010000128.1:0-4010 GCA_046744405.1 Actinomycetota bacterium | reverse complement strand
CCCTTGCTATTGGGTAGTTTCGTGCGCGCCGCTGGAGCTTCCCAGCCCATGGATGCCGATGGTCCGGGTACGGGTGACCGCTGGCAATCCGATTCGTGCCGGTCAGCCCGCGGTCAACGCAGATGCGATCATCGCCGACACCGAGCGCCGGCAGCCCCTTGCGCTGGGAATGAGATCTTGCCGCCCTGTTGAGAGGCCGGCCCCAAAAAGTCGATCGTTCGTCCCCTTTCGCGCGACGTCCGTCAAGTTCGCCACCGTGACCGCCGGCAAGCGGTGCTTCAGACCGTGGCAGCGCCTTTCACTACTTGGCACTTGGACCGAGTGCGGACGCCGGCGTGGTCTCTCAGGCGAGCCACAGTCCCGTCAACAGGTGTACTCAGGTCGTGGATCGACACGCCGACGCGCTATGGCGGCGCCAGAGCAACGATGCCCGCGAGGACGGTTCATCCGGCCCACACCGCGCTCTCCTCGACCTCTGGATGCCGTCTCAGTCACCGGTCGGCTAGCGATTCAGGCCTAGGTGAGATCCCGAGGCCTATCTTCCGCCGCCGCGGCACAACACATTCGCGGGCCGGAGGCCGCCGTTCGGCTCACAACTGAGGGGCCTTCACGTGTGGCTGTCATGGTGGGTGGTTGGCAGCATTGAGTCATGACCGTCATTAAGATCAATGCGATCACGGTGCCGCATGAGTCTGGCGACGAGCTGGCTCAGCGGTTCGCTGCCCGAGCCGGGGCCGTCGACGACGCCGACGGCTTCGAGGGGTTCGAGCTGCTCAAGCCCACCGACGGCCGGGAGCAGTGGTTGGTGATCACCCGCTGGCGCGACGAGGAGTCTTTCCAGGCCTGGCGCGGCTCGGAGTCGTTCGCCCACGGCCATCGCTCCGCCGCCGAGCGGCAGGGCAGCCCAACCCCACAGCCGCTCGCGCGGCACAGCGAGGTGTGGTCCTACATCGTGGCCGGCGGATCCGATCCCCGTTCAGGTTGAGGCTTTCTTCGGGCCGGGCCGTTCGAGGGTCCGTCACGATCGTGTGCCTCAATATCCCACGGCCGCTGGCAGAAGGATGACGCCATGGCGGATGATTCCATGACAATCGAACTCAGCCGATCCGAATTCCACGAGGTCGCCGGCTACGCGGTGGCCTGCGCGCGGCCTGCATTGGCGATCTTCGAACGTGAACGCCCTGACGATCGGCGCCCACGAGCGGCGGTCGAGGCTGCACAGGCGTTCGCAGATGGCGGCGAGCGGACCAAAGCGTTACGTGACAGCGCCTGGTCGGCACACCGGGCGGCTCGGGACGCCCGCGATTCGGGACAGGCTGCGGCATGCGACGCTGCGCGCGCGGCCGGCGCCGCGGCGGGTGCGGCGTTCCTCCACCCGCTCGCAGAAGCTACTCAGATCAAGCACATCCTGGGATCGGCCGCTCATGCCGCACGAGCGTTCGAACTCTCCGCCGGAGACGATCCCGTCGTCGGAGCCGGACACATCGCGCAGTCGCGGATCATTGCGCAGCCCGTCGTGGTGGACGTCCTGAGGCGTTACCCGGTCGCCCCGCGCGGCGGCGGCCGGGTCGGAGAACTGATCCGTCAGCTTGACGTGTCGCTCCGGTGATCTCCGGCGGTACGCTGATGGACGAGTCCCGTCGCCATCCTCGAGCGTTCAAGAGACAGGCGACGCACCCCTATCAGCACCCGAATGCGGGTGGACTTGCGGCACGCCTGCTAGTCGGGACGTCGACCCGGCCCATGGCTGTCAGCCTCGAGCGTCCTCCGGATGTCGCTCGTGCTCAGTCCCTCCAGTTGCTGCAACCGATGATCACTCTCTCAGAAGAGGCCGAATAGGTGCTGGCGAACCCAACACGAGTCAACGGAGTGCGTCTACGGACGCGTGCCATCGTTGGAACATGCAGACGGTATACGAGGCCGCCGGTGGTGCTGACGGTTTGCTGCGCCTGGCCAACGCATGGCATGCCAGGGTGATGGCTGATGAAGTGGTCAGCCACGCATTCAGCCATGGGTTCCATCCCGAGCACAACCAGCGGCTCGCTGCCTACTGGGCGGAGGCGCTCGGTGGCCCAACGACGTATTCCGAGCGCTACGGCGACCAGACTTCTGTGGTGCGGTTGCATAGCGGCAACGGTCCGCACCAGGAGATGGACCGTCGAGCGATCGACTGCTTCGATCAAGCGCTCGTCGACGTCGGCCTCGGCAGCGACGAACGGCTCCGACAGGTACTACACAACTACTTCGCCTGGACAACCCTGACCACGATGTCTCGCTACCACCGGTCCGCCGAGGATGTCCCGTACGGACTACACATCCCACAGTGGTCGTGGGATGGACTCTTCGACGGATGACGGCCGCCACCCATAAGCTGCCGGCAACCCGTTAGCCGTTCCGCTTACGGCGCCGAGGCGTAGCCGGTCGGCTCAAGGGCCGCTAGCTCGTCCCTGATGGCCGACGGCTTGTGGCGACCCGCGGGGACTCGGGTTCGACGCACCTTTGCACAAGACTTCAGAGGTCCTTCACAAGCGTCCGCATGCTGGCAGGCTTACAACGTGCGTGAGGGCGTGATCGACAACACGAAGCTGACCCCGTATCGAGGACTAGACGAAGTACTGATCGACTACGCCCACACATCTCGTGCTGTGTTGGGGGACAACTTCGTCGGCCTGTACTTGCTTGGTTCATTGGCGATCGGCGACTTCGATCTGACGAGCGATGTCGACTTCATGATCGTCGCAAAGAGCGAACTGGGCCGCGACCAGGTAGAACTCGTCCAGTCTGCCCACACGAAGCTGATCGCCCGGGATAGTCGTTGGGTGAGACACCTGGAGTACTCCATCTTCCCCCGGCAGAAGTTGTCCGAGAAATCGTCACCGTATGGGCCCAATGGGCGCGACGACTCTGTGGCGCGGCAGCTTTGGTACTTCAACAACGGCGGCTCGGCGATCGAGAGGTCTGACCACGACAACACGCTTGTGACACGCTGGACGCTGCGCTATAGGAGTAAGGCGGTGCTCGGCCCTGAGCCGGCGGCTTTCGCGCCAGAGGTGACATCGGATGAGCTTCGGCAAGAGATTAGAAACTCTATGCTCGGGTGCGAGAAGCTGTTCACTCCTGATTCTCCGTACAACAACCGCTTCCATCAGGTGTTTTTCGTCCTAAACAACTGTCGGACGTTGCAAGGCCTTCACGAGGGCAAGATCACCTCCAAGCGCGAAGGTGCGAAGTGGGCTAAACAACACCTCGATGCTCAGTGGCACGCGCTTATCGACTACTGCTGGCAGGAGCGGCAGGACACCGGAATCAATGTGTCACAACCAGCGGATCCTCAAGCATTCCAGCAGACCGCTGCCTTCATCGCGTACACAACACGCCTCGCTGAGGAATATCAGCTGCCGAAAGACTAGCGACAGGTCGTCGCTACGTGAGGGGCACCAGCTATCCGGTTCCTCCGTTCCCCTGCGGTGTACCGCAGGGGGTGGCTAACGGCTGACCAGCGATGACCGGGTCTGCTGCCCAACTGGTTTTCTCCTGCGGCACCGCTTGCACCTGACTCTCGACTGTCCTGAGTTCCGCAGAGTACAAGTCCTGGTGGTGGAGTGGACAACCCAGAGGCCGCCGGATAATCGACGCCGATACGTCATACATCGGGAAGTCGGTAGCACTTCAGATTTGTCTGGTCGTCAGTCAGCAGCCGGCGGTATTCTCTGGCCAACTTCGAGTAGTAGGTCGAGTGTTTCTGGGGTGCCGGTCCTCTTGTGGGTAGCTCGCTGCGGTCGGCGTCGGGGAGCGAGACCCGAATGAATGTGCAGAACGCCCGTTGGCTGCTGGTCACGATCTTCGTGCTGGTGGTGGCAGCGGGCTGTTCGCCAGCGGCTTCGCTGCCCTCGTCTAGGTCAGCGCCCACGGCGACGCCGCCACCTCCCATGTCACTGCGCACTCCGGCCAGCCAACCGTCGATCGACTACGTAACGCTGGAGGCAGAGATCGAGAAGGCGATCACCGCC
>JBKPEY010000412.1:0-1589 GCA_046744405.1 Actinomycetota bacterium | reverse complement strand
TTTGCTGGCAAAGTGGCTGAGCGGGCCTCGTTGAGCGTCGTTTACACCTGGGCAGCCGCGAATAATCGCATCGACCATCGCCGGATTGCGCCTTTGTTTCTGCACTTTGCTGCTGCAGGTTCCCGCGAGGGGCCGGATTGCTTGGTCTGGTTGGAGCGACGGACCGCATCGGACCTTTCCTGAACCTGGAGTCCTGGCCCGTCGGACGGTGGCCTGCCTGGCACGACGGCACTGGCACGACGGGAGCAGTTCGTAATAGGGGCTATCAGTCCATCTGCGACGGACCATCGACCCTGTTGCCCACGTTCTTACGGGCGTAGAACGGCGCCAAAGACGTAGGAGGTGGTCGTCATGACCCAAACCCGCATTCCAACCCAACCATCCGACACCGCTCCGAGCCAGCCTTGGCAGGGCAGGCCACAGCAAGCCAGCTCCCGTAGAGGCCACATGCGGCACTTATCCCCATTTTGGCGGCATTTCCTGGAGATGCTCGCGGCGATGGTGGTGGGGATGTTGGTCACGGGCGCCATTTTCTTGTCTATCGTCGGGCTCAAGACTTGGAACGAAGTGACGCTGCAGTACCCCACGCAGTCTCTGCTGGCGATGGCGGCGGGGATGACCATCCCAATGGTGGCCTGGATGCTGTTCCGGGGGATGGGAGGCAGGTACGCCTACGAGATGGCGGCGGCTATGGTGTTCCCGGTCGTTCCATTCCTGTGCCTGGTTTGGTTCGACGTTACAGCGAGCGCATGGTGTGGGGCGTATTGCGCGACGACGATCGTGGCCATGCTTGTGCTGATGCGCTACCGCCGCAGTATTACTCGATAGCGATGTAGGCCGAGCGACGGACATCAGTCCGCCCAACGATTCGGTGAAACGTCTTCCCGGAATACGCGCGATCGCCGACCGGCGGTCCCCATCAGAGAGCGAGAGGAGCGGCAACCATGTCACACGTCAGGGCCATGTTGGATGCCTACCCGAAGGATCTTGGCAACATTGATCGACAGAAGCTGGCTGACTGTATCCATGCCTGCTTCGCTTGCGGCGAAACCTGTACGGCGTGCGCCGACGCCTGCCTCAGCGAGGACATGGTCGCCGAGTTGACGAAGTGCATCCGGACCAACCTGGACTGCGCTGACATCTGCACCACGACCGGCACGGTGCTGTCTCGGCACACCGGCTACGACGCCAACATCACCAGAGCCCTGCTGGAGGCCTGCCGTGTCGCCTGCGCAGGCTGCGCCACAGAATGCGAAGCCCACGCCGGCATGCATGAGCATTGCCGCATCTGCGCCGAAGCCTGCCGCCGTTGCGAGCAGGCCTGCGCGGACCTGCTGGGCAGTCTCGGCTGACGCAAGCGGCGCTCGCGGCACGGCGGACGGGCGCAGCTTCGGCGTGGCTGCCGCCACGACGATCGCAGATGCGGTTGTTGGCTTCCGTGAGGGTGTGGGCTGCCCGGGCTGTTAGCGATCGTGGTGTACGGCTTGGTAGATCGTCACCGGTTTGCGTACCCCCTTTAACTCGACTGGTCCGACCTCGACCAGCCGAAACCCTGCTGGCTCGACCGAGCGCTCTAAGTCCTCACCTAC
>JBKPEY010000467.1:0-4053 GCA_046744405.1 Actinomycetota bacterium | reverse complement strand
AACGTAGTTGGGCTGGGTTCCGACATCGAGGCAGCTCGCACGCGGGCGTACGAATCGATCGACGAAATCCAGCTCGATGGCTCCTTCTACCGCCGCGACATTGCGAAAGCTGCTGCGCGGCTGGCGGTGGGCTGAGGCGGTGTCTGTTGGCAGATAGGCCGATCGGCAACGTACTGGCCAACCGCTACGCCTCCGCAGCGATGCGCGACGTATGGTCCCCGGAAAGCAAGATCATCGCTGAGCGTCGGCTCTGGCTCGCCGTACTGGCCGCGCAACATGATCTTGGCGTGGATTTCGGTGGTGATGATCCAGCTGTGGTGATCAAGGCGTACGAGGGAGCCGTTGAGCACGTTGATCTGCCGAGTATCGCTGAGCGGGAGAAGATCACTCGTCATGATGTCAAGGCGCGGATCGAGGAGTTCAACGCTCTGGCCGGCTTCCAGCACGTCCACAAGGGCATGACCTCTCGCGATCTCACTGAGAATGTCGAGCAGTTGCAGATCCTGTCTGCGCTCAAGATCGTCCGCGATCGGGTGATCGCGACATTGGTCTCGCTCGCGCAGCTGGCCACCGATTATGCAGATCAGGCCATGGCTGGGCGTACCCACAACGTGGCAGCCCAGGTGACCACGCTGGGCAAGCGTTTCGCGACGGCGGCAAACGAGCTGCTCGTGGCCTATCAACGAATTGATGAGCTGATCAACCGCTACCCGCTACGTGGCATCAAGGGTCCGGTCGGCACCAGCCAAGACATGCTTGATCTGCTTGGTGGGGACATCGACAAGCTGCAGCAGCTGGAGGGCCGGATTGGGCAGCACTTGGGCTTTGCCGAGGTGTTTGTCAGCACCGGCCAGGTGTATCCCAGGTCGCTGGATCTCGATGTGGTCACTGCGCTGGCTCAGGTCGCGGCGGCACCGTCGAACCTGGCGACCTCGATCCGGCTGATGGCAGGCCATGAGCTGGTCACCGAGGGATTTCAGCCGGGCCAGGTTGGTTCCAGCGCCATGCCACACAAGATGAACACCCGATCCTGCGAACGTGTCAACGGGCTGGCGGTGATCATTCGGGGCTACGTATCGATGGTCGGCGAGCTGGCAGGTGATCAATGGAACGAGGGAGATGTGTCGTGTTCGGTGGTCCGCCGAGTCGCGCTGCCAGATGCGTTCTTCGCCCTCGATGGTTTGTTCCAGACCTTCCTCAATGTGCTCAAGGGTTTCGGCGCGTTTCCGGCAGTGATCGATGCTGAGCTGCAGCGCTACCTGCCCTTCTTGGCCACAACGAAGGTGTTGATTGCGGCAGTGCGACATGGGGTGGGTCGGGAGACTGCCCATGAAGTGATCAGAGAACACTCGGTCGCGGTCGCACTGCAGATGAGAGAGACCGGTCGCACCGACAACGACTTGCTTGACCGCCTGGCTGCCGATCCGCGGCTGGGCGTGACTCGTGCCGAGCTGGAGGCGGCGATTGCCGAACCGACCGAGCTGACTGGCGTGGCCGGCCGGCAAGTGGCGGCGCTAGCGGAACAGATCGCAACGATCGCCGCGGCTCACCCGGAGGCGGCGGCTTATCGGCCCGGCCCGGTCCTGTAGCACAACACGGCACGATGCACGTCGGAGTGCAAACACACACCCCACGCACCTACTGGTTGCTCGCGACAGCAGAGTTCCGGCGGTTCAGCACCTACCGGATGGCGATCTTCGCTGGCATCGTCACGCAATCGGTCTTCGGATTCATTCGGATCAGCGTCCTATTTGCGGCGATCTCCACAGCTGGCGGCACGCTGGTTGGATACGACGAGCGTTCCGCGGCAACTTATGTGTGGCTGGGCCAGGCGCTGCTCGCGCCGGTAGCACTCTTCGGTTGGATCGAGATCGCCGAGCGGGTCAGCAGTGGGGAGATCGCCGTCGACTTCGCCCGACCTGTCGACCTGCAACTGGCCTGGTGGGCTCGCGATCTGGGCCGAGCCTGCTTCCAGCTGCTATCCCGCGGCCTGCCGCCGCTGCTCATCGGTGCTGTGACCGTTGGCCTTGCGCTGCCCCAGTCCTCGACCGCGTACCCGCTAGGCTTGATCAGTTTGGTGCTGGCCGTCTCAATCAGCTTCACTGTGCGGTTTCTGATCAACCTCATCGCTTTCTGGACCCTTGACGTGCGTGGTTTCGTCGGGCTCTACATCGTCCTAGTCGGCCCGCTTTGCGGGCTTTTCGTTCCCGTCCACCTCTTCCCGGAGTGGTTGCGGATCATCGCGTACGCCACGCCATTTCCCTCGATGCTGCAGTCACCTATCGATGTGCTCTCCGGCTTTGTGCTTGATGTTGCTGCCTTGGCCGTGGTGGCTACGCAGCTCGGGTGGCTTGTCGCACTCGTCGGCCTCGCGCGGCTGGTGCAGTGGCGGGCTGCTCACCGGCTGGTGGTGCAGGGTGGGTGAGAACGTTCAGCGTTTGATTGCCTCGCTCGCCAAGCTCGCTCGGCGCGGATCGCGCTTTGCAGGACGCCTACTTCGTCGTCGCTCGGGGACGAAAAAGCGTGTCCCCTCACTCCTCCTCACCACGGCGGCGCGCGATCCGGGAATTCATCCTTATCGGACGCTCATCGGCTCCCGGGTCCGCAGCCAACTGGCTTACCGAACCAGCTTCTGGCTCAACGTCGCCACGTCGGTCGCAGTTGGCCTGGTGGAGTTCATCGAGCTTTTCGCGATCATGGCCAACATCAAAGTCTTTGGCGGCCTGGACCTGCGGCAGGTCGCGTTCGTGTTCGCGCTTGCGAACGCAGGCTGGGCACTTGCTGAGGTGATCTTCGGCCAGCTCGACATCATGCCGACGTACCTGCGACTCGGCCGCCTTGAGGTGTTGCTGGTCCGGCCGATGCCGCTGATGCTGCAGTTGATCACCTCAGATTTTCAGCTGCGCCGGCTAGGTCGGCTTGCTGTTGGCATGCTGATCATTTTTGTCGTGCTGCCTGGTTTGCATCTGAACTACACGCCCGCGACGGTCTACTTGCTGATGATCACCCCGCTGACCGGAGCCGCCATCTATGCGGCGTCTTCGTGACCGCGGGAGGCCTGCAATTCTTCCTGATCGATGGTGCGGAGTTCACTTCCTCCTTCGTCTATGGGGGTAGTTACGCAGGCCAACTGCCGGGCAGCGTCTTGATCACTCCGGTCCGGGTGCTGTTTACCTTCGTGTTCCCGGCCACCGTTACTGCTTACCTGCCAGCACTGTTGATCATGGGGCTGCCGGGTGCTGAATTGCTGCCCGCGTGGCTCGGCTGGTTCGCGCCACTCTTCGCGCTCTGGGCATGGCTGCTGGCTTGGCTCGCCTGGCGGGCCGGCGTGCGTCATTTCACCGGAGCCGGTGGCTGAGGTGACGCGTTGACTGCCTCGGAACCGATGATCGTGCTCGAGGACCTGCGCCGGACTTTCACAGTGCGCCAGAAGATCGGAAGGGTACGCCGGCAGATGAGGGTAGTGCACGCCGTCGACGGGATCACTGCGTCCATCATGGCCGGTGAGGCAGTCGGCTACATCGGGGCCAACGGAGCCGGAAAGTCGACCACCATCAAGATGCTGACGGGAATTCTCGTTCCGACCAGTGGGCGAGTGCGTACCTGCGGTTACAACCCGGTTCCGCAGCGGCGCCTGCTCGCTCGTGAGATCGGAGTGGTGTTCGGGCAGCGCAGCCAGCTGTGGTGGGACCTTCCGCTGCGGGACTCCTTTCGCATTCTGGCTGCGATCCACCGGATGCCTACTCTCGACGCCGCAACTAGAACCGAGGAGCTGGTTGACCGGCTCGGTCTCACCGGGCTGCTCGAAATTCCAGTACGCCAGCTCTCGCTCGGCGAACGGATGCGAGGCGAGGTGGCAGCGGCCTTGGTCCACCGGCCGCGACTGCTCGTCCTGGACGAGCCGACCATCGGACTGGACATGATCAGCAAGGAGCGGCTGCGGCACTTCCTGCTCGCTGAGCGCGCCGAGTTCGGCACCACGCTGCTGCTGACCACTCACGACATGGGGGACATCGAGCGGCTCTGCGAGCGAGTGTTGGTGGTCGACCACGG
>JBKPEY010000037.1:0-1486 GCA_046744405.1 Actinomycetota bacterium | reverse complement strand
GATCTCGGCCATCAGATCGTCGATTTGGCCGTGCGTCGGCTTGACGATCACTTGCGGATCCACCAACCCCGTCGGCCTGATCAGCTGTTCGACAAAGCCTCGGGACCTGGCCAGCTCGTAATTGCCCGGAGTGGCAGACAGGTAGACGGTCTGACCGATGCGTTCTACGAATTCTTCGAAGCGCAGCGGTCGGTTGTCCATCGCGCTGGGTAACCGGAAGCCGTGCTCGACCAGGGTGCGCTTCCGTGACATGTCGCCTTCATACATGCCTCCGATCTGCGGCACGGTGACATGGGACTCGTCGATGACCAGGAGAAAGTCCGAAGGGAAGTAGTCGAGCAGGCAGTTCGGCGGACTGCCTGCCGGCCGGCCGTCGATATGGCGGGAATAGTTCTCGATGCCGGAACAGGTGCCGATCTGCCGCATCATTTCAATGTCATAGCTGGTGCGCATCCGTAGCCGCTGGGCCTCCAGCATCCGCTGCTCTCGTTCCAGCTCGCCGAGCCGATCCGTCAGCTCAACCTCGATGCCGGCGATGGCTCGTTCCATCCGCTCGGGACCAGCAACATAGTGACTGGCGGGAAACAGATAGATCTCCCGATCCTCGGTGACTACTTCGCCGGTGACGGGATGCAGCGTGCTGAGCTTTTCGATCTCGTCCCCGAAGAACTCAACCCGAACGGCGAGCTCCTCATACATGGGAAACACCTCCAGGGTGTCTCCCCGTACGCGAAACGTGCCGCGGCTACCGGAAAGATCGTTACGCGCGTACTGAACGCCCACCAGGCGGCGCAGTAGGCCGTCCCTCTCGATCTCTTGGCCAACTTGCAGCTTGATCATTCGGCCGACGTACTCCTGCGGCGTACCCAGGCCATAGATGGCTGACACTGTCGCAACGACGATGACATCCCGGCGCGTGAGCAATGAATTGGTCGCCGAGTGACGTAGCCGCTCGACTTCCTCGTTGAGGGAGGAGTCTTTCTCGATGTAGGTGTCGGTCTGGGGCACGTACGCCTCAGGCTGGTAGTAGTCGTAATACGAGACGAAGTATTCGACCGCATTGCGTGGGAAGAACTGCCGTAGCTCATTGGCGAACTGGGCTGCCAGCGTCTTATTCGGCTGCATCACCAGAACCGGTCGCTGCAGCCGCTCCGCTACCCAGGCGATCGTGGCCGTTTTCCCGGTGCCAGTGGCGCCCAGCAAGACGACGTGCTGCTCGCCCCGGGTAATCCGCTCCTGGAGTTCCTCGATCGCCTGGGGCTGGTCCCCGGACGGCGCGAAGTCGCTCTCCACCTTGAACGGAGCGACCGCGCGCTGAAGGTCTTCAATCGGACGCATGGCGCGAGCCTATGTGCACCCTCCGACAGTAATTCCTCATACACTTCCCGGCTTCCCCTGAGCCAGTCCCTGATACCTATCCCCCGCGATACCTATCCCCCCGCGGCCTGACTGCCCAGCATGGAGTTGATCATCGACGTGAAGTCCT
>JBKPEY010000202.1:0-1596 GCA_046744405.1 Actinomycetota bacterium | reverse complement strand
CGGCGTCGTAGCTGATCGTGTCCAGGCCGGCGCAATCGATCACCAGCACACCGTTACCGGTGGATGCGCCGACGTAGGAGTGACCACCCGAACGGGGCCGCGGGGACAGGCCGTGATCGGCGGCGAAGGTCAGCGAGTCGGCGATGTCGCCTGCGTCCGCGGTCCGGATCACAGCCAGCGGTCGATAATTGTCGCGACGCGGATCGAAGGTGCGGACGGCGGTCTGGTAGCCGCTGTCGTCAGGCCGCAGCAGCCGACCCGACAGCTTGCGGTCCAGCGCCAACCAGTCCCGCCGCCGGACGCTGGCACCCGTCGACGGAACCGGGGTCACCGCCGAGGGCGTGGGCGAGGGCGTCGCTGTGGTGCCGCTCGGGGCCGTCGGGTCGGCAGAGGGCGGGTTGGTGGACCGGTCCGTGCAGGCCGCGGCTTCCAGGACGGCCGCCGCCGCCGCGGCCAAGAGCGTACGGCGTCCGATCCGGCGCCCCGCGGAGGAGGACCCGTCGGGATCTTGCCGCGGAGCTGAGGGCATGTCAGCCATCCTGACCAAGCATGCTGTATCGACGCCTGTCATATGCTCGCCGGCCACAAGTAGATGGATATTCGACCGCGATACAGCCTGATTCCCGGGTCGCTGGCATTGTAGTCCGCCGAGGTCTCCGACGAATCCATCGAAGCACCGGGGCGGTGAGCACAAGGGCCGCTCGATTTGCGCCGTTACTTTGCCGGAACCGCGCCCAGTTGGATCATCATTCCCAGCCGGTCCCGAACGACCTCGCATTCGACGATCTTTTCATTTGCGACGCGGAAATAGTCAACGAAAAGCAGGTCGAGAGCCTTACCCGACGCGGCTACCGGACCGAGCGGCGTGGAGAGATCGCCGGTATGGGTTCCCTTGAAGCGTCCCGTCACGTAGATCTGATCATCCATCTCAAGTATCCGGACCAACTCCATATGGCAGTCCGGCATGGCCTTCTTCAACGCAAGCGCAGCGGCGTGGTGCGCCGAGTTGTCGAGCGGCCCAGACAATCCGACCGCGATGCATTCGGGTGCGAAGCATGCGAACGCCCCGTCCAGGTCATTGGCGCCGAACCGCTCGTAGAAGCGCGCCACGACATCTCCTGTCTTGCCCATAGGTACCGCTCCCGCCTCGTCAGGTCCCACTTTCAAGTTTGACGTCAGTCGAGCAAGCCAGCGCGACGTCATCCGACCGTGCGTGAGGAGCAGAAGCCCGCCCTCCGGGCCTTCCGGTTCTGATTCGGTCCAGCGCCCGTAGCAGGGTCGGCTTGCGGCACTGATGAGCGTCGCCTACGAGCGGCCCTGACAAGGGTAGACAGGCTGTCGTCCTCTAGCCGGTCGGGATCCAGTAGCGGAGCTTATTGCCACGGGTGTCCTCGTAGCGGCCACCGTTCGCCTCAATCACTTTCCGTGAGGCGACGTTGTCGGTGTCGCAGGTGACGAGCACCTGGTCGAGGCCAAGCGCCCGCGCCATGGGCAGCGCCTCGCCCAGCATGGCGGTCGCATATCCCCGGCGCCTCGCCGTTGGGCGAACGTCGTAGCCGATATGACCGCCAGAATCGCGGAGCAGGTCGCTCAACC
>JBKPEY010000585.1:0-3638 GCA_046744405.1 Actinomycetota bacterium | reverse complement strand
GCCGGATGGCCCTCTGACCAGCAACGACTCTCCGCCGTCCAGGTTGAGATCAAGGTCGGTCAGCAACGGTCGGCCATCAGGCAGACGGACGTCGAGGTCGCGAACACCAAGTCCTGCAGCTCGCTCTTCCGTCACCGGAGGCGGCAAAGCGCGCGCCTCCTCATTGGCATCCAGCAGCTGGGTGAGCCGGTTCAAAGATGCCCGATAGCTGGCGAAGTCGTCGTAGGCAAGCCGGAAAAACGACAGCGAACCCTCGACCTCGCCAAACGCCTGAGCCGTCTGGGTCACATCGCCGAGGGTGATCTGCTGGCTGAAGAATCGTGGGGCCTGGATGATCACCGGGAAGACGACAGCAATCTGGCTGATCACCAGGTTGAATCCCTGGAACTTCAGGCTCCGAAACACAATCGCCCAGGTGTTGGCGATCACCGCGGCGAAGCGTGACATCAGCCCGCGGTTCTCCACCGGCTCCCCGCGGTAGAAGGCGATGTTCTCGGAGTTGTCGCGCACCCGAACCAAGGCGTAGCGATAGGAGGCCGTCAGAAGCTCGTTGAGGAAGTTCAACCGGATCAGTGGCCTGCCAATCCTGAACGCCAACACCGTCGCGATGATCACGTAGATGTATGCGAGAAAGACCATGGCACGCGGGATTTGAAGACCGAAGACGGTGAGGGGGCCCGACAGCTGCCACAGGATGATCGTGAAGGAGACCAGCGATACCGAAGACGACACCGCTCCCAAGGCCAAGTCCTGCGAGTCGGAGGTATAAGAGGTGATGTCTTGCTGAATACGTTGGTCAGGGTTGTCTACCGGCGTGCTGACGAATCGTCCACGGTGATAAGCCGCGCCATTCATCCAGTCAGCGACCATCCGCTCATTAAGCCACAGTCGCCAATGGATGATCTGTGCTTGACCGATGTAGAAGGTCACCAGGACGAGTAAGACGTAGAGCGTCGCGAGAATCCCGAAGATCAAGAGGAACTTCCAGAAGCTCGGCGCATCGAGATTCTGCAGTGCGGTGTACAGGCCGTTGCTCTGATAGGTGAGGAGGACATTTATCCGGACCCCGATCACTGTGAGCAGCAGCAACAAAGCAACTGTCAAGATCGGCCGCCAGCTCAGCCAGGTGCGTTGACGCGGGATGAAGTACGCACCTGACAGCCGCCAGAACTGCCGGCCCCAACGGGTACGCCGGATGAGAAGCCACGCGATCAATGCGAAGCCGATAACGACGAAAAGGAAAACCCTTGCAATCCACAGCAGGCTCGTCAACCACTCGATTGACCAGTTGATGTCCATCGATCCTCCAAGCTTTTGGCCCTACCGAAGGGTCGGCTTACCTTAACGCCGTCGGGCGCCCTCGGGACATTCGTCGACGCGGCATACGTAGTTGTTGATCACGCAGCTGTCGGTGCATTGCGCAATCGACGCCGCTCGCTCCGCCGCTCGACGAGTGAGTAGAGCACCGGGACAAGTAGCAACGTGAGGACCGTGGAGGACACCAGACCACCAATCACCACGATGGCCAGCGGGCCCGAGATGAACGCACCGCCACCGGTGAACCCGAGCGCCATAGGGATCAGCGCGAAGATCGTCGCACAGGCCGTCATGATGATCGGCCGTAGCCGCAGGCGAGCGCCGTCGATGATCGCAGAGCGCAGATCCTCCCCACGCCCGCGGTACTGATTGATCAAGTCAATCAGCACGATCGCATTGGTCACCACGATCCCGATCAGCATCAGTAGGCCTACCATGGCCGGCACTCCGAGTGGAGTGTCAGTGATCAGCAAGCCCGCAACTGCACCAGTCGCTGCGAACGGGATGGACACCATCAAGATCAGCGGCTGTACCAGGCTGCGGAAGGTACCAACCATGATCATGAATACCAGCGCGATAGCAACCAGCATGGCCAGCCCCAGCTGGTTAAAGGCGTCCTGCTGATCTTGTGCAGCACCGCCCAGCGTCGCAGTGACACCAGGTGGCAGATCGGTCATCGCGTCCAGCCGCGACTGAATGGTCGCGGTCAGCGCGCCCAGGTCCTTACCCTCCGGAGTCGCGGTGATCGTAACTGACGGCGTGCCCTCGATCTGGGTAACTGTCGTTGGAGCCAGCACCTCTTGGACCTTCGCGACGTCCTTGACCTGAACAGGCTTGGCCCGTACGTCGGCCAGCGCCTCCTGCTCGTCTTGCAGCTTCTGCTGCTTCTCTCGCTGCTCAGCGGCTTGCCGGGCTTGCTCGTCGGCCGTGTCCAGCTGCTTGTTGACCTGCTGGATGCTCTCATCGAGCTGATCGATGCTCGCCCTAATTTGATCGATGCCCTTCTCCGTTTGAGCAACTGCGGCGCTCTGCTGTGCAACCTGCTGGGTCCACTGTTGCTGAGCGAGGGTATCGGTGGTGACCGGAACCGGCGGAGCCGACGGATTGGGCCGAGGAGGGTTGGCTTTGAGCCTCGATAACTGTCTGCGGCTGTCGGCGAGCTGACGTCTTGTCTTGCTCAGCTCATCGACAGTATCGGAGCGATTGTTCGCCAGCTTCGTTCGCTGCTTGCGCAACTCAGCCTTCTGGTCAGCCGTAGCCTGCTCAGCTTGGCGTTGCTGCTCATCTGCCAAGGCCTTTTGCTTGTCGGCCAATTTGTCGGACGCCTTTTCCTGTGCCTTCTGTTGTTGCAGCTGGCTGACAGGCAGCTCGAGATTGCGGATGTCCGACGGACTTGGTTCATCGGCGGCCTGACCGCGAACGAAGATGTCTCGCTGCTCACCGGCGAGCGTGACGGAGCCAACCCGGGTGCCACGCAAGGCATTTGATACCGCCTGACCCACATCGCCTTGAGTGAAGCCGAGCGACGCCGCCTTCTTCTTGTCCAGATTCACCTTGAGCACCTTGCGCTGCTCCTCGAGGTTGCTTTGAACATTAGTGAGACCGGCGATGGACTCGAGCTCCTGCTGGACTCGCTTGCTACCGGCCTCCAGGCTCTTGGTGTTCTCGCTTGAAACGGTGACCGTCAAGTCGTTGGTCGTCGACTGATTGTTGGTAGTCGTCACTGTGATGTCACCGACGGATTGGCCAAGCTCGGCCATCTGGGCCTGAAGCTGGGGGCGGAGGGTATCTGCTCTGGCTCCTTCGGCGAGCAACACCGTGAACTCGGCGGAGTTGGTGCTCGCGGTTGCACCGGGTACCAGGCTGCCGCCGATAGTCACCAGATAGTTCTTCACCTGCGGGTCACCCTGCAACAGGTTCTCGACCTGCTTCGCCGCGGAGCTTGTCGTCGACAGTCTGGTGCCGGGCGGCAGCTCCTGGTGGATAGCCAGCGTGGTCTGGTCGGTGACCGAACCGATGAAGTCGGTCTTCAAAAGGGTGGCGGAGCCTAGCGTTGCTGCGAAGACGACGAGGGCCAGTCCAAGGGTGAGAAATGGGTGCCGTAGCCCGAAATGCAGAACCGGCAGATAGCCCTGCTGCAGCCGGGTGACCTTCGTCTCTTCAGGTGTGTGGGTTTCAGCTGCATCGACCTCAACCTGCTCCTCAGACCGCTTAGCCGCAAGCTCCTGAGTGCGACCGGCTCCGCCGCGTAGGAACCAATACGCCAGGACCGGGACGATCGTCATCGAGACCAGCAATGAGGCGCCCAGCGCTACCGCGAC
>JBKPEY010000483.1:0-9551 GCA_046744405.1 Actinomycetota bacterium | reverse complement strand
GGAGATCATCGCCGAGGCAGCTTGGCTGGTTGGGCATGGTGTCCGGGAACTCTTTCTGGTCAGCGAGAACTCCTCAAGCTATGGCAAGGATCTTGGTGACATCCGGCTGCTCGAGCGTCTGCTGGCCGAGTTGTCCGAACTCGATGGACTCTCGTGGATCCGGGTTTCCTATCTCCAACCGGCCGAAATGCGGCCCAGCCTGGTCGAGGTCATCGCCGGCACGCCGAAAGTGGTGCCGTACTTCGACTTGTCCTTTCAGCACGCCGCGCCCGGGCTTCTGCGGCGGATGCGGCGGTTTGGTGACATGGAGTCGTTCCTGGGTTTGATCAACTCGATTCGACGCCTAGCGCCGAGTGCAGGAATCCGGAGCAACGTCATCTGCGGCTTTCCGGGAGAAAGCGAGGCCGAGCTCGATGTGCTCTGCCAGTTTCTTACTGCGGCGGAATTGGATGCCATCGGTGTATTCGGCTATTCGGCCGAGGAAGGTACGGAGGCAGCGCGGCTGGATGGCCAGCTCTCAGCTGAGGAAATCGAAGGCCGACGCGCGCATGTGGCCGACCTTGCCGATGAGTTGGCGAGTCAGCGGGCTGCCTCGCGGGTCGGTGAGGAGGTGCAGGTGCTGGTCGAGGAGGCCGGCGAGGAGATTGTCGGCCGCGCTGCTCATCAGGGGCCTGAGGTCGACGGCAGCGTCTATCTGACAACCACTGACCGGCTCGAGCGGGGTGACCTTGTCGAGGCGGTGGTCTACGACACGAACGGAATCGATTTGTTGGCCACCATGACTGCCGATCCGCATGTTGTAAAGCCGCAGGCGTTCAAGTCACCGTGATCGACGATCCGCACCGCGCAGATGCCGGGGCCGACCGTCTGCGACCAAAACCCGACCCAGACGCTCTGGCGCCGAGTGAGACGCACCCGGTAGGACCCATGGCCGAACCCGAGACGAGTCCGTGGAATGTGCCTAACGCCTTGACCGCGTTTCGCATCGTCTTGGTGCCTATCTTCGCCTGGATGCTGCTGGCCCATCCGCAACAACCATGGTGGCGATTTCTGACTGCGGTGATCTTCAGTGTGGCGATCTTGACCGACACTTTAGACGGCTACCTGGCGCGCAAGCACAACATCATTACCCGCTTCGGCAAGCTTGCCGATCCGATCGCTGACAAGGCGCTGACCGGCATGGCGTTCATTGGCCTGTCGATCATCGGTGAGCTTTCCTGGTGGGTAACGGTTACGATCTTGGTTCGCGAGTGGGGCATCACAATGCTGCGCTTCGTCGTACTCCGCTACGGTGTGATGGCGGCGGGCCGAGGCGGCAAGATCAAGACCGTGACACAAGCAATTGCAGTGATCATGTATCTGCTGCCGTTGCCCGACCGGGCACATGCTGCAGCAATGATCGTCATGGCAGTTGCGTGGTTGATCACCATGGCCACCGGGCTGGACTACATCCGCGAGGCATATCGATTACGACGTCAGTCGCGGCTGCGCTGATGGCCTCAGAGCTCGCCGCCGGCATTCTCGCCGAGCTCCGCCATCGGAATGAGACGCTGGCAAGTGCGGAGTCACTGACTGGCGGCATGATCGGAGCGCTGCTCACCGACGTACCGGGGGCTTCGGAAAACTATCTAGGCGGCGTGATCAGCTACGCGACCCGCCTCAAGGCAGTACTGGCAGGAGTTGAGGATGCCACGTTGGCTGAACTTGGTCCAGTCGCAGCGCGCACCGCAGTCGAAATGGCTCATGGGGTGGCGGTGAAATGCAACGCCGACTGGGGCCTGGCCGCAACCGGAGTCGCCGGACCTGATGATCAAAACGGCCATCCAGTCGGTCAAGTCTTCGTTGCTGTCAGTCATCAACGAAGCGACCTGTTGTCGGTGCGAGAGCTCTCACTGAACGGGGATCGCACGATGATCCGGCAGCTCGCGGCGGACGACTCCCTCAGATTGCTCGCAGAGGCGCTCGGATTGGTCACCGACCAATGAGGAGTGAGTTCCTCAGTGACACCAGCGCGATCCGTGTTGATTGTTCCGCTCGCTACGCTCGCTCCACGCGGATCGCGCTTGAAAGCCGCCTTCTTCGTCGTCGCTCGGGGACGAAGAGCATGTCCCCTCCCTCCTCCTCAGCAACGGCGGCGCGCGATCCGTGGCGCGCGCTGGTGTTGTCAGTGAGGATGGGTACAGTTTCCATATGCGATCCACCGAACTCCCGATGAAGCCGGTGCTGGTTCGCGAGCTAATCGGTGAGTCGCTCCGTGAGGAGCGCGTCTCGCAGGGAAAGACGCTGCGTGAGGTCTCCAGGAAGGCTCGAGTCAGCCTCGGATATCTCTCCGAGGTTGAGCGCGGTCAGAAGGAAGCCTCGAGCGAGCTGCTTGCTGCGATCTGCGCCGCGCTGGATCTGCCGCTCTCTGTCGTGCTCAACGTCGTCAGTGAAAAGATGGCGGTCTATGAGGGCGTGACTGCGTTGCCCAACGTACGGGCCATGGCCCAGGCTGCTGCCTAGTGCCCTTCGCTGCTGGGCGCTAAAAACTCGGCCGCAGTCGCAGCCCTTGCGGGGTCATCCGGAAGCCAGCATCCTGTAGGGCTTCGCTGACGCGTACCGAACCAAAGATGTGTTCTCCGTCGGCACGTTCGACAGTCAACTTTCCGAGCAGGCCTTGCTGCACCGACCGGGCAAGAGCAGCTGCAGCTGGCGCAAGCTTGGTTGGATCTTCGCTGAAGGACAGCAGCGTTTTGCCGCCACGCTCCACATAGAAGATCAACGACCCGCCTACCAAGACGACAAGCGCTCCCGCCTTGCGACCAGGCCGATGCCCCTCTCGATCAGGCCAGGGAAGGCCAGCGCCGTACGGGTTGGCCGGATCACAGGCCGCAAGTACGACCGCAGGTGGTTCTGCAGGTTCTCGCTGATAAGTGCGGAGCCGATCCACCGCACCAGTAAGAGCGAACTGGGCCGCACCCAGGCCCTCGACGAAGTATCCGCGCCGGCATTGACCTGCCTCCTCAAGAGCGCTGAGCGCTCGGTAGGCGGCACCAAAGCCACCTTCAGAGCTTTCCGTCAGAACGCTGCCACGCGTCACCACCCCATAGCGATCGAGCTGAGCGAAGATGTCGGACGCCAAGCGGTCGCCTGCCGATTGGGAGGCGCGTTGGATGACCGACCACCGACCAGCCGTTGTCGACGAGGTTACGCGGGGCGTACGAGCCGGTCGCCCAAGCCCTCCGCCGGCAAGCCGAACCCGATGGGTTCTGACAACTGGCCGGCTGGGTCTTCGGTGAGCTCCGCTGAGCGCCAGGTTGCGAACCGGTGCAAAGGTGTCTGCGGTCACCAGGCCGGCCCAGACCAACTCCCACAGCGCATCGACGTATCGGGACCGGTCGGTGACCGCCAAGCCCGAAGGCAGCAAGCCATCGAAGAAAGATGCGCCGTGCTCGGCAAGTGCTGCCAAGATCTCCTGGCTGCGATACTGCTCCGGTTCGCTCGGCGCCAGATGCGGCTCTTGATCGGCGACATACCAGCGCACCCAGCCATCGGAATCACCGATCGGCCCATCTCCGACCCAGTAGATTTCGCCTGCCGCGGTCAGCTCATCGAGCATGGCGGGCGAGTAGTTGGATATCCGCGCCGGCAAGATCATCGACTCCACCGCGCTTGCTGGTACGGGATATCCGGCGAGCTGTTCAATGGCTCCGAGCACGGCGTCGACGCCACGGTTTCCCGAGCCGACGCCCTGCCACTCCGCCAGGAAGCGGGCGAATGCGACTTGCTCGACCGGCTCAACGCCCTTGCGGAGCAGTGCAAGCGTGCGCCTCTTGATCAACGCCAGCACCTGACTGTGGCAGTACTGGCGCCGTTCGTTGGCTGCTTCATCCGGCAGATCGACGAACGACCCGGCTACCAAGGTGCCCGATCTCAGCAATCCGTCGCAGGCCGACTCAACGACAGCACGACCCAATCCATAGCGTTGCGCAATCGATGAGATCACGAATGGTCCGTGGGTGCGAGCCCAACGCAGCACAAGATCATCGATGGGATGCGCGGCCAGATCGGTGAAGGTTGCCGCTACGCCCGGCGGGATCGGTATGCCAAGCCCGTCGCGGAGTCGCGGCACGTCTTCGGCAACGGCCAACATCTCTTGACCTGCAATCCGAAGCTCGACCACTCGGCGGTCTTTGATGAGGACGTCAACCGCTTGACCGACATCAAGCCCAGAGGCGGCTCGGGCGACCAACTCCAGCTGGGTGAACGGTCCCGCCGTACGCAACAGATCGAATAGCTGCTCCAGCGTCGTCACTCGTTTCGCCGCGCTCAGGCACTGTAGATCAGCCTCGACACTGGAGATAACTCCTGCGTCGAGGACCTGCTTGATGCCATCCTTGCCGAGCAGCTCGGCCAACAGCGTCGCATCCAAAGAGAGCGCCGCCGCCTTTCGCTCCGCAAGTGGGACATCGCCTTCGTAGACGAATGCACCGACGTAACCGAAGAGCAATGAGCGCGCGAAGGGGGACGGTTCTTTTGTCTCGACCTCCACAATCCGGACTGATCGCGAGGTGATCTGCCGCTGTACGTCGAGCAGGCCATCAAGATCGAAAACATCGTTCAGGCATTCCCGCATGGTCTCCAGGACGATCGGGAACTCCGGGTACTGTGCTGCAACAGTCAGCAGTTGCGCCGAGCGCATGCGCTGTTGCCACAGCGGCGAGCGGGATTTGGGATCGCGCCTGGGCAGCAGCAACGCCCGGGCGGCGTTTTCGCGGAAGCGTGCTGCAAACAGGGCCGATGAACCCACCTCCTCGGTGACCACCGACTCGATGAGCTCCAGGTCCGAGATGAGCAGCTGAGCACTCGGCGGTTCAGATTCCGTGTCAGGTATCCGGAGCACCATGCCGTCGTTGGTGGCGGTCGCCTGCACCTCCATGCCGTAGCGTTCCCGTGCCGCGTGCTCAACCGCAAGCGCCCAAGGGGTCAGCACTCCAGTGCCGAGGGGGCAGTGCACACAGACTCGCCAATCGCCAAGCTCGTCGCGGAATCGTTCGAAGACCACTGTCCGGTCGGTTGGTAGCGCGCCGGTAGCTGCCTGCTGCTCGGCTAAGTAGGAGATCAGGTTGCCAGCGGCAAATTCGTCAAGCCCAGCTTCAACTAGCCGCGCATTCGCAGTCTCAGGGGACAGGGCACCGACCTCACGGACGAACCTGCCGAACGCCCGGCCCAGCTCCAGCGGCCGACCCGGTGCGTCCCCCTTCCAGAAGGGCAGACGTCCTGGCGCGCCCGGGGCCGGCGAGACCAGCACTTGATCATGGGTGATCTGCTCAACCCGCCAGCTTGTCGTGCCCAAGGTGAAGACGTCGCCTACTCGAGTCTCATAGACCATCTCTTCATCAAGCTCGCCGACGCGACGACTGGCTTGGTGTCGACCGGAAGCATTGCCTTCACCGACGAGGAAAACGCCGAAGAGGCCGCGATCGGGAATCGTGCCGCCGGAGGTGACGGCAAGCCGCTGGGCTCCGGGACGGGCGACCAAGACACCGGTGTCGCGATGCCACACCAGCCGCGGCCGCAGCTCGGCGAACTCCTCGCTGGGATACCGCCCGCTCAGCATGTCGAGCACCGCTTCAAAGGCGCTGTACGGAAGGTCCCGGAAGCTGTCCGAGCGGCGCACCAATGCGTACAGCTCCTCCACCTTGGCGTCATCCATCGAGACGATCGCCACCAGCTGCTGGGCGAGCACGTCCAGTGGATTGCGCAGTTCGGCCACTTCCTCGATGGCGCCTTGCCGCATCCGTTCCACAACGACAGCCGATGCGACAAGGTCTCCGCGATGATTCGGAAAGAACACGCCGCGTGATGTCGCCCCGACGTGGTGTCCGGCGCGACCTACCCGCTGCAAACCGCTGGCTACCGAAGGTGGCGCCTCTACTTGCACAACGACATCCACGGCACCCATATCGATCCCCAGCTCTAGTGACGATGTCGCTACCACGCAGGGCAGCCGTCCGGATTTGAGGTCATCCTCGATCTGGGCCCGCTGTTCTTTGCTGACCGAGCCGTGGTGCGCTCTGGCGATGACCGCACCTCTGCTGCCGTCGCGGCCACTCGATGCGCCAGACTGTGCCATCACCTGCGCGGGTGGTGGGAAAGAGTCGGTCATCTCACCAAAGCGCTCGGCCTGCAGATCGTTCAGGTGTGCGGTGAGCCGCTCGGCCAACCGCCGGGAGTTTGCGAAGACAATGCTCGAGCGGTGATCGCTGATCACATCGAGGATGCGGTTCTCCACATGGGGCCAAATTGAGGGTGGCTTTGGCGGAAGCTGCTCATCATCGAGGCTTGGTGTGCTTGCTGAATTTGGCACAGATGCGGTGGCGCCGAGATCACTCATGTCTTCAACCGGCACAACGATGGAGAGATCCCAAGACTTCTCCGCGGGTGGTGCCACTACTCGGACCGGATGAGATCCGCCGAGAAAAGCAGCGACTCGCTCGGCAGGCCGCACAGTCGCAGACAGTCCGATGCGCTGCAGCGGACGTGGTGTGGTCGAGTGATAACCGGCTGACTGTGTTAGCGCTTCCAACCGCTCCAGGGAGACCTCAAGGTGTGCACCACGTTTGGTCCCAGCAAGGGCATGTACTTCATCGACGATGACTGTCCGGACCGATCGGAGAATCTCCCGGGCCGCAGAGGTGAGCATCAAGAACAGCGACTCCGGAGTAGTGATCAAGATGTCCGGCGGTCGGCTGACAAGACTCCGCCGGTCCGCTGCCGACGTGTCACCGGAGCGGACCCCGACTGTGATGCTGGGAGGTGTCCTGTTCAGCCGCAGGGCGGTCTGGGTGATGCCAGCCAGTGGTGCGCGTAAGTTTCGCTCGACATCGACCGCTAATGCCTTGAGCGGTGAGACGTAGAGCACCCGACAGCGGTGCTTCTGATGGGAATGTTCGATGCTGGGCTGGGGCGAACGGGTGAGATCGTCGAGAGCCCACAAAAACGCTGCAAGGGTCTTGCCGGAACCAGTGGGTGCAATGACCAGCGCATTCTCCCCGCTGGAGATGGCCTGCCAGGCGCCTATTTGAGCGTTGGTGGGCCGTGCGAAGACCTCCCGAAACCAGGTCGCGGTCGCCGGAGAGAAGACTGCCAATGGATCAGTTGGCGGTGGATCACTCGGGGGTGAATCAGCGGGCACGTTCTCTATCTTGCCCTCAAGGACTGACAGCTTTTTCTGTCCGGATCTGGCAAGGCGTTTCCGCAGGCACAATGGCGGCTATGAAGGAGACCGAGCTCTGGGAGCGCCTACGGCTACACCTCGGTACGGGATATTTCCGCGTCTGGGCGTCGGAGTACAGCCTTGCCGAGCTTGGCCAGCGTACGGTCGTACAAGCGTTGGCGGACGGAGTACCGTGCAAGATCATTTGGCGTGCCGTTTGGGCCGCCTTGGAGTTGCCGGCGCGCGACCGTTGAACCTGAGCGTGTGCTCGGCAGGTACAAGCCGACTAGTCAGCTGGATGTGCTTCCAACCCGGCGTGTCGGATACTGTTCGAACAGACGTTCGGTAGGTTATCCACGAGGTGTTCGGAGCGGTTATCCACAGAATTCGACGCGGCTGAACGATTGTCAGTGTTCGTCCTTAGGGTCACAGCGTAAGACTTTCAGACATACACGTAGCGCCTGAGCATCAGAGATGTCCGCAGGCGGGGGAAGGATCACGATGGCCACCCAAGATCGGGCCACACAAAATCGGGCTACCCAAGATCGGGCTGCAGAAGACCGCGAGAAAGCACTCGAGGCAGCCCTCGCACAGATCGACAAGCAGTACGGAAAGGGATCGGTGATGCGCCTCGGTGAGGAGGTCCGCGCCCCCATCGAGATCATTCCCACCGGTTCCATTGCTCTCGACATAGCTCTGGGTATCGGTGGTCTTCCTCGGGGCCGAGTGGTCGAAATCTACGGCCCAGAGTCGAGTGGCAAGACAACCGTGGCTCTGCATGCGATTGCCAACGCCCAAGCTGAAGGAGGCATCTGCGCATTCATCGATGCCGAGCACGCATTGGATCCTGATTATGCAAGACGCCTCGGCGTTGACACCGATTCGCTACTCGTCAGCCAACCCGATAATGGCGAGCAAGCCTTGGAGATCGCTGACATGTTGGTTCGCTCGGGCGCATTGTCATTGATTGTGATCGACTCGGTGGCAGCGCTGACGCCTCGGGCCGAGATCGAGGGTGAGATGGGCGACAATCACGTCGGGCTCCAGGCAAGGCTTATGAGTCAGGCGCTTCGGAAAATGACCAGCGCTTTGAGCGGTGCCGGAACGACAGCGATCTTCATCAACCAGCTGCGGGAGAAGATCGGAGTGATGTTTGGGTCGCCAGAGACCACAACGGGTGGCCGTGCGCTTAAGTTCTACTCCTCAGTGCGACTGGACGTGCGTCGTATCGAGACCCTAAAAGACGGACAAGAAATGGTTGGCAACCGTACACGGGTAAAGGTAGTCAAAAACAAAGTCGCACCACCATTCAAGCAAGCTGAGTTCGATATTCTTTATGGGCAAGGAATCAGTCGTGAAGGTAGTCTGATCGATTTAGGTGTGGATACCGGAATCATTCGCAAGGCCGGGGCTTGGTTCACCTACGACGCCGATCAATTGGGTCAGGGACGTGAGAACGCTCGAAGCTACCTGCGAAGCAATCCTGATCTGGCCGATGAGTTGGAGAAGAAGATCAAGGAGCGGATGGGCATCGGTCCAAAGGTCGATCTACCGGCGGGCATCGATCCGGTTACCGGTGAGGTGGAGTTCTAGCTGTGCCAATCGATCCGCGCGAGTGGCTGCAGCAGCACGGCATAGCAGAATCAGTCGGAAGTGCAGATCGGTCGGGTCGGCGTACAAACCATCCGACCGATCCCAGCTCAGCTCAGCTGCCATCCCCTCATCTAGAAGGGAGATTCACATCACCTGATGACGCTGGTGCGGATGCTGGGTCGATAGCTCGCAGCATCGCATTACGGAAGCTGGCGACGCGCGCACGCACCCGATACGAACTTGATCAGGCACTTCAGGCGAAGAATGTGCCGTCAGGCGTGAGGGAGGCAGTACTCGATCGAATGCAACAGATAGGGCTTGTCGACGATGCCTCATACGCAGCGGACTGGGTCAGCTCTCGTCAGCAACGCCGTCACCTGTCGCGCCGGGCGCTTAAGCGGGAACTCGAAGCAAAAGGAGTGGAACGCAACGACATCGACGCGGCACTCCACGATGTCGATCTTGATTCAGAACTGACCGCTGCTCGGGATCTCATCGAGCGGAAACGAGCGATGATGGCTGGACTTGCACACCACGTGCAGTATCGGCGGCTGGCTGGATTACTGGGCCGGCGCGGATTCGATACCGCTGTCACCGTGCAAGTACTGAATGAGGTGCTTGGGCCGGTGAGTGGCGAGCGACACACCTAGACGCAGCCGGCACTAGTGGACCTCACATTTGTGCTTGACCGAGGCGTTGACCGGACATACTCTGCAAACACGAGGTTCCGACAGCGCTAAACGATATGACGAAAGTCCGG
>JBKPEY010000348.1:0-3024 GCA_046744405.1 Actinomycetota bacterium | reverse complement strand
AAAGCCAAGATCGCCAACAAAGACACGCCCAAGACGACCTTCCGCGACGTCGCCGGGTGCGAGGAGGCGATCGAGGAGCTGCAGGAAATCAAGGAGTTCCTCGCTGAGCCTGGCAAGTTCCAGGCGGTCGGTGCCAAGATTCCCAAGGGCGTGTTGCTGTACGGCCAGCCGGGCACCGGCAAGACGCTGCTCGCAAGGGCCGTCGCTGGTGAGGCTGGAGTGCCGTTCTACTCCATTTCCGGCTCTGACTTTGTGGAGATGTTCGTCGGCGTCGGCGCGTCCCGAGTTCGCGACCTTTTCGAGCAGGCAAAGGAAAACGCGCCGGCAATTGTCTTCATTGACGAGATCGACGCTGTAGGCCGGCACCGTGGTGCCGGCATGGGCGGCGGACACGACGAGCGCGAGCAAACGCTGAACCAGTTGCTTGTCGAAATGGACGGCTTCGACGTACGCGGCGGGGTCATCCTCATCGCGGCCACCAACCGGCCCGACGTCCTGGACCCGGCGCTGCTGCGCCCCGGCCGGTTCGACCGGCAGATCGTGGTCGACACGCCCGATCTCAAGGGCCGCTTCGACATCTTGAAGGTGCACGCCCAAGGTAAGCCGATGGCCCCCGATGTCGATCTGGAAGGTGTTGCTCGGCGTACGCCGGGATTCACCGGGGCGGATCTGGCCAATGTGTTGAATGAGGCTGCTCTGCTCACCGCGCGGCAGAACGCGCGGATGATCACCAACGGATATCTCGACGAGGCGATCGATCGGGTGGTCGCTGGGCCGCAGAAGCGCAGCCGGCTGATGACCGACAAGGAGAAGCTGGTCACCGCCTATCACGAGGGCGGGCACGCGCTGGTCGCCGCGGCACTACCGGGCACCGACCCGGTCCAGAAGGTCACTATCCTGCCCCGCGGCCGAGCACTCGGTTACACCATGGTGCTGCCGGAGCAGGACAAGTACGCCAACACGCGCTCGGAGCTGCTTGATCAACTTGCCTACATGATGGGCGGCCGGGCCGCTGAGGAGCTCGTCTTCCATGACCCGACCACCGGGGCCAGCAACGACATCGAGAAGGCGACAACCGTGGCGCGTGCCATGGTCACTCAATACGGGATGACCGAGCGCCTCGGTGCGATCAAACTCGGATCCGGTGACGCCGAGCCGTTCCTCGGCCGCGACATCGGTCATGGTCGCGACTTCTCCGAAGAGGTCGCCGCGGTCGTCGATGAGGAGGTCTCCAAGCTGATCAGCAACGCCCATCAGGAGGCGTTCGACATCCTCACCGAGAACCGCGATGTCCTTGATGACCTGGTCC
The DNA here is from genome assembly GCA_046744405.1 of Actinomycetota bacterium. Taxonomy (GTDB): domain Bacteria; phylum Actinomycetota; class Actinomycetes; order Propionibacteriales; family Propionibacteriaceae; genus Microlunatus. The sequence continues at coordinate 1,715 of JBKPEY010000348.1, read as the reverse complement.
GCGCCCTGTTCGAGAAGGAAACGCTGGATCGAGAGCAAGTCGCGGCAGTCTTCCAGCCGCTGCGGCTGTGGCCCAAGCGGCCGGCCTGGACCGGTTCGGATGAGCGGGTTCCGTCGAGCATCCCGCCCGTAACTCCGCCACCGCCGATATCGGTCAACGGTCAGGCTGTCGGCAACGGCCATGCCAGCGGTCAGGCGCCCACCCCCGAGCATGAGGTGCCGGCTGGCGGCACGCAGCAGCCGCCGGGACATTCGCCTGTCCCGTCGCAACTCCCGACCGCCGACGAATCTGATCCGCAACCCCACAGAGGCCCGGACTTTCGGTGACGGAGCTGGACGAGGCCGCCGACGCTAGCCGTCGCGGTGCCGATAGTCCTGGGGCCGATAGTCCGGGGGCCGATAGTCCGCCGGCTGGTGGGATGGCCGGGATCGATCCGATTCACTTCCCGGAGCGGGTAGGGGAGTTCGATCATGACCGGATCGTCGCTGCGGTACGCGAGATCTTGATCGGAATCGGCGAGGATCCCGATCGGAACGGCCTGCGCCAAACTCCAGAGCGGGTTGCGCGGGCCTACGCGGAGATGTTCGGCGGCCTGAGGCAGGATCCGGAGAAGGTTCTGGCCACTGTTTTCGATCTCGGCCACGATGAACTGGTCTTGGTCAAGGACATCGAGGTCTGGAGCTGCTGCGAGCACCACTTGGTGCCGTTCACCGGGGTCGCCCACGTCGGTTACATCCCCAACCGAGAAGGCAAGATCACCGGCCTCAGCAAGCTGGCTCGCCTTGTTGATATCTACGCCAAACGGCCCCAGGTGCAGGAGCGCCTGACGACTCAGATCGCCGACGCCATCAACCACATCCTGGAACCGCGCGGTGTGATCGTGGTGATCGAATGCGAGCACCTGTGCATGACCATGCGCGGGGTACGTAAGCCGGGTTCCAAGACCATCACAAGTGCCGTGCGCGGGCAGCTACGCAACGCTGCCACCCGCGCCGAGGCCATGGGACTGATCACCAGCTGATTCCAGCTGACTCACCGCTGACAAGTCGGTGAATTACTTGACCGACTTCTTGCTGGCCTTCCAGGTATTGCAGCGGCCGAAATCGGCTGAGTCCAGGCCACGGTTGAGCCACCGGATTTGTGCAGCACTGCTGCCGTGGTCCGGCTTACGACTGGCAGGTGGATCTTCGTCGCCGGTGTAGGTGTGCCAAGTCCGCAGCTGATACCGATCGTTGTCGCTCAGATCGATTGATCGAGCGGCCGTCGCAAGAAAGATGCCCTCGAAACACTGCGCCTGAAGCTCAAGACGGCGGCTCAACAGGTATCGCTGGCTACGGCTCTGGGCCGTAAAGGCACGCTCGCCATACTCCCGGAGCATGCCGCTTTCAGCTTGCAGGTGATGACCGAACTCGTGGGCGACCAGTCCGACGTACCCGAGTCGCGCGAAGGTGTAGGCCTCGTTGGCGTCGTCTGCAGCCACCGGCCAATAGATCGTATGCGTCACTGAGCAGTAGTAGGCAGGCGCGTCTGTTTGCCCGAACCGGCCGCATGGCGTCTTGATCGTTTTGCGGTAGGCCTTGACTCGTGGGGTCTTGAGCTCGATTCCGTGCGCAGCCAATGGTTTCGCGAACGCCTTGACCAGGCAGTTCACAACCTTCTTGCCGTACGGGCCAAGGTTGGTGTCCTGCAATGGCGGTTGCGGCGATCGGACCTTG
>JBKPEY010000435.1:0-7105 GCA_046744405.1 Actinomycetota bacterium | reverse complement strand
CCGCGAACGCCGAACAATGGCGGACTGCGGCTAAGGACCGCGGCATTGAGATGTCGCGCGGTACCACGAAGGCGATCCCATGAAAGTCTTGCCGCTGCGGCGCATCCTGTTTGCCGTCAGCGCATTGGCCGCAGCCCTGATCTATGTGATCTGGTGGGTGACCTATGCCGGAATACACTTCACCCCTCGCTACAGCACTCGTCCGCCGGGGGCTGCCGCCGAGGTCGCGGGAACCTCGGTACGGCTGCTGTCGCTGGTCCGCTCTGATGAGCTTCGGGACGCGATGGGAGGCCAACCGGAATTCCCTGCTCCAGGCGCAGTCTGGATTGTCGCCGAACTCGAGATGCTGCGGCACGATTCCGGGAAGACGTTCTACTGCGATATCAAAGTCCTGGGTCCGCAGGGGCGGGTCTGGCCTGAGGCCGCCTTTCAAGTCCAGCGTGCTACGTCGGACTGCGACATTGACAACCCAGTGGGGCAGCCTGTTCGCGTCGAATCGGTATTCATGGTGCCGGCTCGTTACGTCGATCAGCTGATGGGCATCGCTGTGGAAGACGGATCAACGCCGGCGCGCACGCCGGTGATTAGGCCCCTGTGAATTTGCGCGCTGAATGTGTGCAGTTCTGAATTTGCACTGTGCTGAATGTGAACTGTTCGGCTCCGACGCTCGTCGCTGGTGCTCATCCCTCGTCTGGTGGAAGCACCCGGATCGGGAGGTAGAGCTGGTAGCCATACGTTCCTTTGTGCCAGCTCTCCTCGTCGCTGGTGAGTAGGTGCTTGCCGTAAATCAAGTCCCAGACAACGAAACGAATCGTTGGCCCGGGCCGGTACTTGTCGTCATATTTGAACTCCAGTACGCAAGAGATCAGTGGCAAGCCGGGTGTGAACTGGCGCCGGTTGTAGCTTTCTCCACCCAGCGTCAGGCTCTCCGGGAAGCTGATTTGCTGGGTCACGTCGTCCTTGCTCACAAAGATCGAGGCGTCCTTGGTGTAACTGGGACCGATCGACTCTTTACCCGTCGTTCGGCCTTGGCCGATCACCACGACCCGCCAGTAGAAGGTGCCGTCCCAGTCCTTCTTGTGCTGTGCGGTCGCCTCTGTGAATCGAAACTCGTACGGCCCGGTAATGAGCAGGCTGCCAGGTGGCATGGTCTTGAGGATGTCGGTTCGCCCCTTAAATCCGCCAAATCCCCACACCGCCACGACCAGAAGTACGAGGACCAGCAGGATGGTTCCGTAGATCAGCGATGCGGGGATGGTCCGACGATCCGGCGTTATCGCGGGACCGCTCGGCGGTGCCCATGTCGAACTGACAGCGCTTGAATCGCGGGCGGCGGTCGTTTGACGATGCTCGGTTGGGGCGGGCTGCACCGGCTTCAGTGTAGGAAACACTGGTGGCGAAACCGACGCGGTCGTGAGCCAAGAGCAGCTCCAGAGCGCGGAAATGACACGTCTCAAAGGCTCACGGCGCCCTTTGCATGCCTGAGCGTGTACGGGGGTTCATCGGATCGCTCGTATCGCCGCAAACCGACCGCGTAGCCCTTGCCAGATGCATTTTTTGTGCCGTCGAAGGTCTGCTGCCGCGCCCGTTGGGTAGGCCCGCGCGCTAAACTAGTTGCGGTCACAAGGACGGGTCGGGTGCGTTCGGCTAGCTCAGGACGACCTTCTGAAAGGAAACCCTTGAGGGAGAAATTCTATCCGTCAACGTGACCCCAAGAACCAAGCGAACAACAACTTTGGCGTGCCGCCTGCGTCACCTGTTCACGAGGTGAAGTTCGGGCGGCGCACGTCTGACAGGAGCTCCGCGCCGGTGCAGCATTTTGACCAGCCCGACGACGTCACCCCGACCCCGCATGACTCAATCACCATGAACTCGACGTCGCACCCTGCGGCCAGCGAGGTCATCAACCACATTGGGCCCGGCGAATACGACTCAGAGTCGATCACCGTCCTGGAGGGCTTGGAGGCGGTCCGTAAGCGCCCCGGCATGTACATCGGCTCAACGGGGGAGCGCGGCCTACACCACCTTGTCTATGAGGTCGTAGACAACGCGGTCGATGAGGCGCTCGCTGGATTCTGCGACATGATTGTGGTTCGGATTCTGCCTGAGGGCGGGATCCAGGTCATCGACAACGGCCGCGGCATCCCGGTCAAGGAGCATCCCCGGGAGAAGATCCCGGCTGTCACCTTGGCGCTCACTGTGCTGCACGCGGGCGCCAAGTTCGGTGATGGCGGCTACAAGGTCTCCGGCGGCTTGCATGGTGTCGGCGTCTCGGTTGTCAATGCGCTGTCCGCCCGGCTGGTCGTGGAGGTCAAACGTGACGGCTATCGATGGACGCAGAGCTTTACTTATGGCGAACCGGATGGGCAGCTGGAGCGGCTGGAGCCGAGCGAGGAAACCGGCACCACCGTGACCTTCTACGCCAGCCCCGACATCTTCGAAACCACCAGCTACACCTACGACACTTTGGCATCCCGGCTCCGGGAGATGGCCTTTTTGAACAAGGGCTTGACGATCACCATCGTCGACGAGCGCCCAGACCGTAAAGATGAGGACGGCAATGCCTACGCCGACACCTTCCGCTACGACGAGGGCTTGATCGATTACGTCCGCTACCTGACGGGCGCCAAGGATCCGGTACACAGCTCAGTGATCGCCGTGGAGGCCGATCGGCCGGAACGGGGGATCAGCCTCGAGGTCGCTATGCAATGGAACAACTCCTATACCGAGTCGGTACACACCTTCGCCAACACGATCAACACCCACGAGGGCGGCACCCATGAGGAGGGCTTTCGCGCCGCGCTCACCAACACTGTGAACAAGTGGGGTGAGAACTGGGGGATGATCAAGAAGTCGGAGGACCGGTTGTCCGGTGACGACATCCGGGAGGGACTGACCGCGATCGTTTCGGTGAAGCTGGCCGAGCCGCAATTCGAGGGCCAGACCAAGACCAAGCTTGGCAACACCGAAGCGAAGTCCTTCGTGCAGCAGGTGGTCAACTCCAAGCTGGGCGATTGGTTCGAGCAGAATCCGGGTGAGGGCAAGATGATCATCCGCAAGGGCCAAGCGGCCGCGCTGGCGAGGATCGCCGCCCGCAAGGCTCGCGAGGCGGCGCGCAGCCGCAAGGGCCTGCTCGGCGGCGGGGGATTGCCAGGGAAGTTGCGGGACTGCCAGTCGACCAATCCCGAGGAGTGCGAGGTCTTCGTCGTCGAGGGCGACTCGGCCGGCGGCTCGGCTACCGGAGGCCGGGACCCGCGGATCCAGGCGATCTTGCCTATCCGCGGGAAGATCCTCAATGTCGAGAAGGCGCGGATCGATCGCATCCTGCAGAACACCGAGGTGCAGGCGATCATCTCGGCTTTGGGCACCGGAGTGCACGAAGACTTCGACATCGACAAGCTGCGCTATCACAAGATCATCTTGATGGCCGATGCCGATGTCGATGGTGCGCACATCCGTACGCTGTTGCTGACCTTGATGTTCCGCTTCATGCGGCCGTTGATCGAGGCGGGGCATGTGTTTCTCGCCCAACCGCCGCTGTTCAAGATCAATTGGACGAGTGGTGCCGCGGAGTTGGCCTATAGCGACGCCGAACGCGACGCGCTGTTGCGGGCCGGCAACCAGGACGGCAGGCGGCTGCCCAAGGAGAACGCGATCCAGCGCTACAAGGGCCTCGGCGAGATGAACCCTGATCAACTATGGGAGACCACCATGGACCCGAATAACCGCATCCTGCTCCAGGTCACCCTCGACGACGCCGCTCAGGCCGACGAGATGTTTTCGATCTTGATGGGCGAGGACGTCGAGCAGCGCCGTACCTTCATCCAGCGCAACGCCAAGGACGTCCGCTTCCTCGACATCTAACTCACCGACTTGTCAGAACTGAGCAGCGCTATAGCGCTGCTGGTTTCTGACAAGTCGGTAAAGGAGAAGCCGTAATAGATGACTGATATCCCGAACGAGCCGATCACCGATCGGCGCGAGCCGGTGGATCTGCAGGACGAGATCCAGAAGTCCTACCTCGATTACGCGATGAGCGTGATCGTGGGCCGGGCGCTGCCGGATGTCCGCGACGGGCTCAAGCCGGTACACCGCCGAATTCTGTACGCCATGTACGACGGCGGCTATCGGCCGGATCGCGGGTGGAACAAGTGCGCCCGGGTGGTCGGCGAGGTCATGGGTCAATACCACCCGCACGGTGATACCGCGATCTACGACACCTTGGTGCGGCTAGCGCAGCCGTGGGTGATGCGCTATCCGCTAGTGGCCGGGCAGGGAAACTTCGGCTCGCCGGGCAATGACAAGGCCGCCGCCATGCGCTACACCGAGTGCCGGATGGCGCCGCTGGCCATGGAAATGGTGCGCGACATCACCGAGAACGCGGTTGATTTCAAGCCCAACTATGACGGCAAGGAGCAAGAGCCGGTCGTCTTGCCGAGCCGCTTCCCGAACCTGCTGGTCAACGGCTCCACCGGCATTGCGGTCGGCATGGCGACCAACATCCCGACGCACAATCTGCGCGAGGTTGCCTCGGCCGTGCAATGGTCGTTGGAGCATCCAGAGGCCACCAGCGAAGAGCTGCTAGAGGAGGCGATCGCCCGGATTCCGGGTCCGGACTTTCCCAATGGGGCATTGGTCGTCGGACGTCGTGGCATCGATGACGCATACCGGACGGGCCGCGGCTCGGTGATCATGCGAGCCGTCGTCGACATCGAGGAAGACCGATCCGGTCGTACCCTCTTGGTAGTCACCGAGCTGCCGCACATGGTGAACCCTGACAACCTGGCGCTCAAGATCGCCGAGCTGGTGACGAGCGGCAAGGTCAACGGCATCGCCGATATCCGCGATGACACCTCGGCGCGTACCGGGCAGCGCCTAGTGATCATCCTCAAGCGCGACGCGCAGCCCCGAGTGGTATTGAACAACCTGTACAAGCACACTCAGCTCCAGGAGACCTTTGGCTGCAACATGCTGGCCCTGGTCGACGATGTGCCACGGACGCTACGACTTGATCAGTTCATTACTCACTGGATCACCCACCAGATCGAAGTCATTCAGCGGCGTACCCAACACCGCTTGGACGACGCTCAGGCACGGGCTCATATCTATCGCGGCCTGGTTCTCGCGCTTGATCAGTTGGACGAGGTGATCGCACTCATCCGGCGCAGCCCGAACACCGATGAGGCCCGGGAAGGACTGAAGACCCTGCTGGAGATCGATGATCTTCAGGCGAATGCGATCTTGGACATGCAGCTGCGCAGACTTGCGGCGTTGGAGCGGCAGCGCATCATTGATCAACTAGCCGAGTATGAGAGGATCATCGCCGACCTGACCGACATCTTGGCCAGGCCGGAGCGGCAGCGCAACATCATCAGTGATGAGCTTGCCGGGATCGTCGACAAGTACGGTGACGAGCGACGTACCGAGATCATCGGCGCCGATGGTGATCTTTCCAATGAGGATTTGATCCCGGACTCCGACGTGGTCGTCACGATCACTCGCGGCGGCTATGCCAAGCGCACCAACGCTGACCTGTACCGCCGGCAGAAGCGCGGCGGCAAGGGCGTACGCGGGGCAACCCTTCGAACGGACGATGAGGTCGAGCACCTGTTCGTCACCACCAACCATCACTGGATCTTGTTCTTCACCAACAAGGGCCGGGTGTATCGGGCCAAGGTCTGGCAGCTTCCCGAGGCCGGCCGCGACGCCAAGGGAGGGCATGTCGCCGGATTGCTGTCGTTCTTGCCCGATGAGGAGATCGCGCAGGTCCTGGCCATTCGGGATTACTCCGCGGCGCCGTACCTGTTGCTTGCCACCAAGCGCGGCCTGGTCAAGAAGACCGCACTGCAGGTGTATGACTCACCCAGGCAGGCCGGGATCATTGCAGTTAACTTCCGCGACGAAGACGATGAGCTGATTGGTGCCGGACTGTGCGGCCCTGATGATGAAGTGCTGCTGATCTCTCGCAAGGGTCTGGCCATTCGCTTCCCCGCCAACGATTCCGAGCTACGGCCCATGGGACGCGCGACCTCCGGGGTAACCGGGATGAAGTTCCGTCCGAGCGATGAGCTTCTCTCGATGTCCATCATCCAGGCCGGGGCCGCCGAAGACGAGCGCTTCGTGTTTACCGTGACTGATGGCGGTTTCGCGAAGCGGACCCACGTCCAGGAGTACCGCCAGCAGGGCCGCGGAGGCCTTGGTATCAAGGCCATGAAACTTAACGAGGATCGTGGTTCGTTGGTCGGGGGGCTGGTCGTGACTGACAATGACGAAGTCATCGCCATCAAAGCAAGTGGTCAGATCACTCGCAGCGCTGTTGCCGAGGTTCCGGTCAAGGGGCGTGACACGATGGGTGTCAGGTTTGTCGGTGTAGGTGACAGCGACTCGGTCGTCGTCATAGCGCTCAATCCTGAGACAACTGCAGACGCGGTGCGACTTGCAGGCGAGGATGCTGCAGGTGACGATTCCAAATCGACCTCGAGCCTGGCTGAGGAGGATTCCTCGCTCGGGTCGGAAATAGAAGGGTGACCCGTGACCCCACGCGGGTGACTAGATGTCCGGTGGTCCAGGAGGATGACAGGTGAGTAAAGGCAACGCGGAGCAGCCATCCGCCCAGCATCAATCTGCCCAGCATCCATCTACTCCGCATCCATCCGTAAAAGAGCATCCGCCGGTGGGTGGCCCGGAAGACCAGTCCAACGGCAATGGCTCTGAGAATCGGTCTAGTCCGGACAATCGGTCAGGCGCTCCTCAGCAGTCATCACCGCAGCAGAAAACAGCCCCACAAAACCGGGCACCTCTGGAACCGCCAGCTGGCCAGGATGGCAATGGTCCAACCGCCAAGCCTCCGGATGATGTGCTCAAGAGTTCTAATGGGCAAGGCAAGGATTCCCGTGAAGAGCAGGTAGCGACCCCGCGTACGGGGGCTGCGGGGGCCCAACCCACCACACCACCGCCCGCTCAGCCCAAATCAGCGCCGAGCCCATGGACGCAGCAACGTCTGCAGCACCAGACTGGCGGTCAACCCGCAGCCGCGTCTGCGCAACCGGAACCTCGCACCGCAGAGTCGTCGACATCAACACCTCCCAGCGCCCAGCCACCCCAC
>JBKPEY010000234.1:0-2636 GCA_046744405.1 Actinomycetota bacterium | reverse complement strand
AGAGGGCTCGCAGCCGATTCCGCCCAGCTATCCTCCGGTGGGCGGCCCACAAGGCCAGCCGGCAGGTTACTCGGCAGCTCCGCCGCAGACTGGTCAGCCCGCGTATACACCGCCTACAACATCGGCGTTTGGTCGGCCCTCTTCGGCCGCGGGGTCTGTCCCAGCGGAGGACTCCATCTGGGGTAGCGAGGGGGCCCCATGGGAGCAGCGGCAGTCTCAACCGATGTCCGGGCAGGCTCAGCCTGCAGCGAGCCCGGAGACCACGGTTCCCTCCGAGCCTGAAGCACCAGTAGCTCCGGCGGCTCATGAAGAGGATGCCACCGAGTGGGCAGCCGAGCCTGAGGGCCCTGAGGAGCGGCCCGCGGGAACGGAGAGCTCACCGGCTGATGGCGCGGCTGGATCCGATTCTGGCAGTGAGTCTGAGGGCGGTCAGCAGACGGATCGGACTTGAGCTCCGAGCTTATTGAACAGGGCGTCTGGACCCTCTGCTGCAAGCACATGTCGCCGGGCCTAGTTATTCGCACTCCGTCGCTGGGCAGCGCATACCAAGTTCACGAAGTAGCGGTGGATCCGCAGGTCGTTGGTGACCTCGGGGTGGAATGAGGTGGCGAGTACGTTCTGGGAACGCACCGCGATGATCTTGGACTCAGCGATGCCTGGCGGCACTACAGCGCCCAGAACCTCAACGCCGTTGTCGATGCTTTCCACCCATGGTGCCCGAATGAATACCGCGTGCATCGGCCCACCATCGATCCCGTCAAGATCAACGTCAGTCTCGAAGGACTCCACCTGACGACCGAATGCGTTGCGGCGGACCGTGATGTCCAGAGCCCCAAAAGTCTGTTGATCTTTGGTGCCGTCCAGCACATTCTTGGCAAGCAAAATCATGCCGGCGCAGGATCCGTACGCCGGAAGGCCGGCTTCCAGTGCCTGAATCAAGGGCTCGCGTAACCCGAAGATCCGGGAGAGCTTGTCGATGGTGGTTGACTCACCGCCCGGCAACACGATGCCATCGAGACCCTCCAAGTCCTCTGGGCGGCGTACCGGTCTGACGTCGGCGCCGCACGCTCTCAGCGCACGGAGGTGTTCCCTGACATCACCTTGTAGAGCGAGGACGCCGATGATCGGTGGGAGGCTCACCAGCCGCGCTGGGCGAGGCGATGGGGTTCCGGGATGTCATCCACGTTGATTCCCACCATGGCCTCGCCAAGCCCCCGGGAGACCTTTGCGATCACGTCGGGATCGTCGTAGAAGGTGGTGGCTTTGACGATCGCCGCTGCACGCTCGGCCGGATTGCCGGACTTGAAGATCCCTGAGCCGACGAAGACTCCTTCGGCGCCAAGCTGCATCATCATCGCGGCGTCAGCTGGGGTGGCAATGCCACCAGCAGTAAAGAGCACCACCGGCAGCTTGCCGAGCTGCGCGACCTCAGCGACCAGCTCGTGAGGCGCCTGCAGCTCCTTGGCAGCTACGTACAGCTCGTCGGCTGCCATTGACGTGAGCCGCGCGATTTCGGCACGGATCTGGCGCATATGGGTAACGGCGTTCGAGACATCACCGGTACCGGCCTCGCCTTTGGAGCGGATCATTGCCGCACCCTCAGCGATGCGGCGCAGCGCCTCGCCAAGATTGGTGGCGCCACACACGAACGGCACCGTGAACCGCCACTTGTCAATGTGGTTGGTGTAGTCGGCCGGCGTCAGCACCTCCGACTCATCGATGTAGTCGACGCCCAGCGACTGCAGTACTTGCGCCTCGGCGAAATGCCCAATGCGCGCCTTTGCCATGACCGGTATGGAAACGGCAGCGATGATGCCGTCGATCATGTCGGGATCGCTCATCCGCGCCACGCCGCCCTGCGCTCGGATGTCGGCAGGCACGCGTTCCAGCGCCATTACAGCGACCGCGCCGGCGTCCTCGGCGATCTTCGCCTGCTCGGGTGTGACGACGTCCATGATCACCCCGCCCTTGAGCATCTCGGCCATTCCGCGCTTGACGCGGCCGGTGCCAGTCAGACCTGTCGGTTGGGTGGGGTTGGTGAGCTCGGACACGTTGAATTCCTCTTGTTTACTGTGTTTCCCACGATGCAGCCTGTTGCGTCGATGCGCGCACAGCGTGCTTTTCGTCCCTCAGTCTAGGTGCGCCCTGAGCGTGCTCGAGATGATTTCCATGGTCGTCAAGCCGCCTAGATATGGGACACGAGTACGTCATTGCGGCTGTGCTGCAAGACGAACCCTGAAAGCCCGCGCGGAGGTTACGCCTTTACGCCTGTGCTGCGAAACGTACCCTCCATGCCTGTTCCGAATAGGCTCCCAGACATGACGGAACCGCACCACATGTCCAAGCCAACCGAAGCCGGGATGGCCCGGTTCACGGCACTATTAGAGGAGCTATCAGGCGAGCGGGATGTGGCCAAGGCCTCGATGTTCGGCATGCCGGGTATCAAGCGGCGCGGCGGTAAGGCCTTTTGCGGTCTCTACGGAGACGACATGATCTTCAAGCTCGCGGGTGAGGATCATGAGCGGGCTTTAGGCCTGAAGGGCGCCCATCTCTTCGAGCCCATGGCCGGTCGGCCGATGAAAGCTTGGGTGCAGATCCCGCCTGAACATCAAGCCCATTACGCCGAGCTCGCACGT
>JBKPEY010000536.1:0-4559 GCA_046744405.1 Actinomycetota bacterium | reverse complement strand
GCTCCTTTGGCAAGAATCGTCTCCAGCTCGCCGCGTTCCTCCATCAGCTGGAATGTCCGATTGCGGTACGGGACCGCGAACTCAGTGACCGCATCAGCCACCGCACTCTTGAGATCTCCGTAGCCGCGCCCCGCAAACTGCTCGACCAGCGCATCAATCGACGTACCGGTCAGCGCCGCCAAGATCGTCAGCAGATTGGAGACACCAGGCTTGTTCAGCTCATCGAAGATGATCTCTCGTCCCGAGTCGGTGACAGCCGATTTGATCTTGCGGATGTTGACCGCGGGCTCGTCGAGCAGCTCGATGATGCCGGTCGGTGAGGACAATGACTTGCTCATCTTCGCACCCGGTTCGGCAAGATCAGCGATCTTGCCGACCGAGGGCAAGATATATGGCTCGGGAACGACAAAGGTCTCACCGAAGCGGGAGTTGAAGCGCGCAGCGAGGTCGCGGGTGAGCTCAAGATGCTGCCGCTGGTCCTCACCTACCGGTACCTGATCAGTCTGGTACAGCAAAATATCGGCAGCCATCAGCACCGGATAGGTGAACAAGCCTACGTTGGTGGCGTCCGGCCCCATCTTGGCCGCCTTGTCCTTGAACTGGGTCATCCGCTGGGCTTGGCCGAAGCCGGTCATACAGCCCAGCACCCAGCCGAGCTGGGTGTGTTCGGCGACCTGAGATTGCCGGAAAACGGTGGCTTTGGCCGGGTCGATCCCAGCCGCCAGGAGCTGCGCGGCGCTGCGCAAGATCCGCTCCTGCAGCACATCAGGAGGGGTGGCAACGGTCAGGGCGTGTAGATCAGCGATCCCATAGAAAGCTTCATGATCTTCTTGCAGCGGCACCCACTGTCGTAGGGCGCCGAGGAAATTGCCGAGATGAAGAGACTCCGCGGTGGGTTGGGCGAGGGAGAGCACGCGCGGTTTGCCAGCACTGCTGTGTGAGGGCATGAGCTACTGAAATTCCTTTCCGGATCGCGCCTTCTCTGCGCGCATGGGCGTCATTGTTCCACGCGTACCGCGCCCGATCGGAGCCTTTTTCAGGCTGCGCCTAGTGGGTATGCAGGGCCAAAGCCCCTACTCGGCTACCGATGGAACGGTAAGGCTGGCGTGGCGGACAGCCTGCGGGGGTTGAATCGACTCGGATTCCGGTCACCTCACCGATTGGCAGAACGGAGCAGAGCATGGCAGTAAACGTCAACTCATCGACGACGCAGAACCCGGCAGAAAGCACCATTTCCACCGGTCCGTTGTCCGAGGATGAGCTGCGCCGGATGGATATGTGGTGGCGGGCAGCCAACTATCTGTCCGTTGGCCAGATCTACCTGATGGGTAATCCGCTGCTGCGGGAAAAGCTTGAACCCGAGCATGTCAAACCGCGGTTGCTCGGACACTGGGGCACGAGCCCTGGGCTCAATTTCTTGTACGCCCACCTGAATCGCGCGATCAGTCAACGCGACCTCGACATGATCTACATCATTGGCCCGGGCCACGGCGGGCCGTCTTTGGTGTCGGCGGCATGGCTGGAGGGCACCTACTCCGAGGTCTATCCCAACATCACACGAGATGCGGCGGGCATGAAGCGGCTCTTTACTCAGTTCTCGTTTCCTGGAGGGATCCCAAGCCACGTGGCGCCTGAAACTCCTGGGTCGATTCATGAGGGTGGCGAGCTCGGGTATGCGATCTCTCACGCGTATGGCGCCGCTTTTGACAATCCAAACCTGACGGTTGCCTGCATCGTCGGCGACGGAGAGGCTGAGACCGGACCGCTCGCTACGTCATGGCATTCCAACAAGTTCTTGAATCCAGTGACCGACGGCGCAGTGCTGCCGATCTTGCATCTCAACGGCTACAAGATCGCGAATCCGACGGTGCTGGCCCGCATCCCTCGCGATGAGTTGCAGGCACTGTTCCGGGGCTATGGCTATGAGCCATTTGAGGTCGCCGGCGATGACCCGACCACGATGCATCAGCAGTTTGCCGCGACGCTGGATGGCTGCCTCGATCGCATTGCGAACATCCAGGCTGACTATCGCGAAGGCGGCGCAACGGGTCGGGCGACCTGGCCCATGATCATCTTTCGTTCACCCAAGGGTTGGACGGGGCCGGACAAGATCGACGGAAAGATGGTCGAAAACTACTGGCGGAGCCACCAGGTGCCATTCTCCGATACCCGGCAGAACCCCTCACACTTGAAGGAACTGCAGAAATGGTTGCAGTCCTACCGGCCGGAGGAGTTGTTTGACTCCGAGGGTCGACCGGTGCCCGAAATCGCCGATCTTCATCCGGCTGGCGAGCGCCGCATGAGCGCTAACCCACATGCCAACGGCGGCGCACTGCGTCGCCCGCTGCGGATGCCGAACTTCCGCGACTATGAAGTCAAGATCGACAGGCCCGGTCATACGATTGCCGAGGCGACTCGGGTCATGGGCACCTTCCTCCGCGATGTCATGGAGCTCAACAAAGATCACCGCAACTTCCGGCTCTTCTCACCGGATGAGAACAACTCGAACCGCTGGCAAGACGTGCTGGAGGTCACCAATCGTGCCTGGCAGGCCGAGACGTACGACTATGACGATCATCTGGCTCCAGACGGTCGAGTCATGGAGATCTTGTCCGAGCACACCATTCAGGGCTGGCTGGAGGGCTACCTCCTCACCGGTAGACACGGATTCCTCTCGACGTACGAGGCCTTCATCCACATCATCGATTCGATGTTCAACCAGCACGCAAAGTGGCTGAAGGTCACCGATGACATCGAGTGGCGTCGCCCGATCTCCTCGCTGAACTATCTGTTGTCCAGTCACGTCTGGCGTCAAGATCACAATGGGTTCTCCCATCAAGATCCCGGTTTCATCGATCATGTGATGAACAAGAAGGCCGAAATCGTCCGGGTCTATCTACCCCCGGATGCGAACACGCTGCTTTCTACAACCGATCATTGCCTGCGATCCAGTCAGTACGTGAACGTTGTCGTTGCCGGCAAACAGCCCGCGCCCCAGTACCTCTCGATGGAAGAGGCAATCAAGCACTGTACAAAGGGCATCGGTATCTGGGACTGGGCCAGTAGCGACCAGGACGGCCGGACAGACCTTGTCATGGCAGCCGCGGGTGACGTCCCCACTATGGAAGCGCTGGCTGCGACAGAGATCCTGCAGCAGCGCTTCCCCGACCTACGCATCCGTTTCATCAACGTCGTGGACATTATGCGATTGCAGGATCACGGTGAGCACCCGCATGGGCTAAGCGATCGAGAATTCGCCGCGCTGTTCACCCCGACGGCACCGATCGTGTTCGCCTACCACGGGTACCCATGGCTGATTCACCGACTTACCTACCGACGCAGCAACCATGACAACATTCATGTCCGCGGCTACATAGAAGAGGGCACCACGACGACGCCGTTTGACATGTGTGTGCTCAACCAGATCGATCGCTTCTCACTGGCCATCGACGCCATCGACCGCGTGCCACAGCTGGGGTCGAGCGCTGCCCACGTACGGCAGGAGCTGGTGGACAAGATCATTGATCATCGGCAGTACATCCGCATCCACGGCGAGGACATGCCAGAGATCGCCGGCTGGATGTGGCATGTGACGGCCGAGGAGGAGCAGGCTCTGGCTGAGACGTCGCCGGGCGTAATCGCAACTGCCGGCGACAACGTGTAGGGAGCGTCACCCGGCTATGACGTAACCGGGGTGAAGTCCTTTCCGTCTTGTCGGTGTACGACGAATGAGGCGGCGCGGCGACCGTCCAGCTCGCTGACGCGCAGTTCCACCTGCGCAAGCTCTTCCTCCTCTGGATCGACTGCAGTCAGCTCGAGCGAAATGGCGTCTCCCACGCTTGGTAGCTGACCAAGCCGGGCCATGAAGAAGCCGGCCAGCGTGTCATACGGACCGTCCGGCAACACCAGACCGGTCTTCTCGGTGAAGTCGTTCAGCGTGGTCAAGCCGTCGATCACCAGGTCGCCGCGTAAGCTCATCTGCTCTTCGGCGACTACGTCGTACTCGTCGGTGATGTCGCCAACCAGCTCCTCAACCAAGTCCTCCATTGTGACGATGCCGGCGGTACCTCCGTACTCGTCCAGAACGATGGCCAGATGTGAGGCGCTGCGTCGCATGTCACTGAGTGCCCGAAGAACCCGCACCGTGTCGGGCATCGAGAGCACTGGGCGCGCCACTTCGGCAACCGGTGTAGTACGCGAACTGATCTCGGGATCGAGCAGGTCGCGTACGTGCACGAAGCCGATGACGTCGTCGGTGGAATCTCCGATCACCGGGTAGCGCGAGTGCGGCGCCTTGCTGAGTTCGCGTACCGCACGATGCGCGGGCATATCACCTGGCAGGAAGTCGACCTCGGTACGCGGCACCATGACTTCGCGGAGGTTGCGCTCACCGGCTGCGAAAACGTCGTCGACGATCTGGCGCTCCTCGTCGCCAAGAGTGGTCGAGCCGCTGACCATGGCACGGATCTCCTCATTCGTCACTTCTTCACGAGACACTGAGGGGTCACCGCCCAAGAGCCGGACCACGATGTTGGTCGAGACGCCGAGCAGCCAGATCA
>JBKPEY010000322.1:0-6096 GCA_046744405.1 Actinomycetota bacterium | reverse complement strand
CGTCCGACCATCGCACCAAGTACGGGCCGGTGCCACCTTCACCTACCTGCAAGATCTCACCGTCTCGGATCGGCCGGTGCAGCGTGCCCGAGGCCACCACGATCCGATCGCCGATCTCCGCCTTCATCGTGTCCTCCTGATTGTGTCGGTGTATCGCTGGTCTTAGTTGTTCCCAGCATTACTCAAACCATCCACTGCTGGACAGGGGTGTCATCGAGGGTTTTTGATCAGTGTCATGCAGCTCTCCGATCAGGACGTCAACGGTACGGTCGCGTCAGGATTCGAGCCACTTGGTGAGGCATTCGCCCAGGTCCTCGCGGCATCTCATGATCATGGTTGTGCACTGCAGGTACGCCTCGACGGCAAAGTCGTCGTGGATGTTTGGGGCGGAAGTGCTGTTGATGATCGCGACGTTCCATGGCAAAACGACACACCAACGGTGATCTTCTCGTGTACCAAGGGTCTGGTCTCGATTTTGGCCGGTGAGCTGGTCCGAGAAGGCCAGCTCGATTTGGATGCGCCGGTGAACGCGTACTGGCCGGAGTTTGATCGCCATGGCAAGGGCTCGATGCCGGTCCGGTGGCTGCTGTCACACCGCGCCGGACTTCCTGCCGTACGGCAAGACCTCCAGTTCAGCGACGTCGCCGACTGGGACCGGATCGTCCAGGTCCTGGCGGAGGAGGCGCCGCTGTTGCCGCCGGGGGAGACCCATCAATATCACGCTCTTACCTTTGGCTGGCTGGTCGGTGAGATTATCCGTCGGATCACCGGCAAGGGGGTGGCCGAGTTCTTTGCTGAGCGGATTGCCGTGCCGCTCGATGTCGACGCCTGGATCGGGGTGCCCGATGCAGTGCTTCCGCGGATTGCCCAGCTTTATTCGGCGTCGCCTCCACCTGATCCGCTGCCTCTGCCACCGGGTACCTCACCAGAACTCGCTGGCCTCAATGACAAAGCGATGACACTGGGTTCGGCCTTTGAGGTCGGCTTGGCCGAAGAGAACACCGGATTCAACAGCGACGAATTGCGTCGAGCCGTCATTCCGGGAGCGGGTGGCATCGCCACCGCCCCGGCGCTCGCCACCATGTGGAGCGCCACGGTCTCCGACGCTGAGGCGGTTCGGTTGCTGAACGATGAAGTGATTGCGGACATGACCCGAGAGCAAAGTTCTGGAGAGCCGGCGGTTCCGTTTCCCGGGCCTTGGTCACGCTGGGGTTCGGGGTTCATGTTGTCCTCAGAGGCGCGCCCCTTTCTCACCGACGCCTCATTTGGCCACGACGGAGTCGGTGGCCAGGTGTCCTTTGCCGACCCTGAGTACAAGGTTGGGTTCGCGTTTCTGACCAACGACCTACAGCGCACCGATGACAAGCGGGGCGTGTTGCTGGTCGAGGTGCTTCGCGATGTGCTCGGGTGAGTAGCGCGCTTACAGGTCGACGGTGCGGTTCTCGCCGACGTTCGGCTGCTGCCCGGTGACGAGCGCCTTGGCGTACTTGATCAAGGCGACCGGCTTCGGGTCATCCATCTTCCAGTATTCGGCGGACTCGGCATGAACCCGCAGCAGGGCGACGGCGGGGTCCTCGCGGCCGCCTTCGAACCAGGCCTCGGCGTAGCGATTCCACAGCTCGTCGATCATGGTCTGGTCCCGCGACACCGAAGCGGTGCCGGCGATGGATAGGTAGTCGTTGCCGATCTGCATGGCCACGTTGACCTGGTCGTTGATCCGCACCTGCTCGGTCTTCGGTGACGGGTCGGGCGTCAAGAACCACAGATCACCGTCGAACGGCCGATCCAGCACCGCCAGCGGGCGGCTGACCAGCCGACCATCCGGCCCGATCGTTGTGACCAGAGCTGTCTTGGCGTCGGAGATCAGCTCGGCGACTTGGGCAATCTCGTCTGAGTTGGCAGTCATGTTGACCGAACCTACCGGCCGCATCTGTAGCACTGAAGACCCCTCGCCACGTCGAAGGTGGCATTTCCGGCCTGGTCAACCGATCAGAGATAAGTTGCGAATGCGTCAATCGCTGTCGTGCTTGGAAGTGGCGGTTTATCGGACCGCAACGGAGGTGAGACCTTGGTGATGTTTACGCCTTAGCACCAGGGGTAGGTTTTCTATCTTGATAGGAGCCACGCGGTTATGAATCCATTCGAAATTTCCCGCCGCCGGTTCTTGCAAGTGACCGGCGCAACGATGGCGGGTGCAGCTCTTGCGGGGTGCACAGCCGAGGAACAGGCAGTCCAGCCGACGCCGGCGTCCAACGTCCCGACGCCGACCACGACATTCACCGAGCCGACCCGCAAGCTCTCCGGTAACCTCAAGATCTTGCTGTGGAGCCACTTCGTGCCCGCACACGATCAGTGGTTCGACCCGTTCGTGCAGGACTGGGCGAAGCAGGTCGGAGTCAACGTCACCGTCGACCACATCAACCAGGCAGAAATCCCGGCCCGCACTGCGGCTGAAATACAGGCCGGGCAGGGCCACGACCTGATTCAATACATCGCCACTTTCTCTCAGTTCGAACCGAGCGTTGTCGACCTCAAGGACGTCGTCCAAGAGGCTGAGAAGCGGCACGGCAAGATGCTCGCCGTGGTTCGGAAATCCAGCTTCAATCCGAACACCAACAAGTACTACGCGTACGCGCCCGCGTGGGCTCCCGATCCCGGTGACTATCGCAAGAGCATGTGGGGAAAAGTCGGACTGCCGAACGGCCCGACGACCTGGGACGAGCTACTCAAGGGCGGCGCTGAGATCAAGAAGGCTCAAGGCATCCAAATGGGTATCGGGATGTCTCAGGAGATTGACTCCAATATGGCGGGCCGTGCCCTGCTCTGGTCCTTCGGCGGCTCGATCCAAGACGCGAACGAAAAGGTCGTTCTGAACTCGCCGGAGACCGTGGCCGCCGTCGAGTTCATGACGAAGCTGTACAAGGAGACGATGACGCCTGAGGTGTTTTCCTGGAACGCCGCATCCAACAATCAGGGGCTCGTCGCAGGCCAGATGTCGTACATCCTGAACTCCATTTCGGCCTGGCGCACGGCACAAGGTGAAAACCCGTCGGTGGCCGACGACATCTCATTCGTTCAGGCGCTCAAGGGACCAAGTAAAGCGCTCGTTGCCCAGCACGTCATGTACAACTGGATCGTCCCGTCGTACTCGCCAAACGTTGATGCTGCTAAGGAATTCCTGCTGCATTACACGGCGAACCTGTCATCGGCGACCTACCACTCGAAGCTGTACGACTTCCCGGCGTTTGCTAATTCGGTCCCAGAACTCGATGGCTGGTTGGACAAGGATCCGTTCGGCGCCAACCCGCCGGACAAGCTGGCCGTACTCAAAGATGCGACGAACTGGTGCACCAACATCGGCCATCCCGGACCGGCTAGTCCGGCGATCGGTGAGGTGCTGTACACCTTCGTCATTCCGAACATGTACGCCAAGGCGGCGCGCGGAGAGCTCTCACCGCAGCAGTCGGTTGCCCAAGCCGAGAAACAAATCAACAGCATCTTCGCCAACTGGCGTTCCCGCGGACTCGTGGCGGGATAGTCCGTACGAGGAGGAGGCGCAGTCGTGGCTGTCGTCGAGGTACGCAACCTCACGAAACACTTCGACGGCGGACACGGACACGTCCGCGCAATTGATGGCATCAACCTCGCAACGCACGAGGGTGAGTACCTGGTCTTATTAGGCCCGTCCGGCTGCGGCAAGACGACGCTGTTGCGCACCATCGCCGGGCTCGAGCAACCGACCGAGGGCGAGGTGCTGATCGGCGGCAGTGTCGTCAACGGCCTACCGCCCCGACTGCGGCGTATCGCCATGGTGTTCCAGAGTTACGCGCTCTATCCGCACAAGACGGTTCTGGACAACATCGTCTTTCCGCTCAAGGCGGTCCAGCACGATAAGGCGGAGCGGGAGCGCAAGGCCCGCTGGGCTGCCGAGCTGCTGGGGATCGATCAGTTGCTGAATCGGCGCCCGCGGCAACTGTCCGGCGGCGAACGGCAACGGGTTGCGCTGGCCCGAGCACTGGTGCGTGAGCCGGAGGTCTTCCTGCTTGATGAACCGCTGTCCAATCTCGACGCCAAACTGCGGGCGAGTGCTCGTGACGAACTCAAGCGCTTCCAGGAACGCGTCGGGACTACGACGATCTACGTCACCCATGATCAGTCGGAGGCGATGGGCCTCGGGGACCGGATTGCAGTGATGGAGCGCGGCCGGGTACGGCAACTGGCCCCGCCAGTGGAGGTGTACGACAATCCGGCCGATACATTCGTTGCGACGTTCCTTGGCTCACCACCGATGAACCTGGTGCCACGCGACGGTCATCTCGTCGGCTTCCGGCCGGAGCACCTGCTGCCGGAGGATTTGATTCCTGGTGAAGACAAGATCAAGGTGCCCTTCACCGTAGATCGAATCGAATATCTGTCAGGTGATCGGTACCTGTACGGGACCGTGCACCGGCTCGGGAAAGAGACTCGGGTCATTACGCGTCTTCCGGCGACTGTGACACTTCCAGTGGAGGCCGGTGAAGGCCACACATTCGCCGTTGCCGCGGACCGGCTGCGGTTCTTCGATGAGACGAGCGGTGAACGTTCGGCGCCGATGCCGTTGCGCGAAGGCTAGTTATGGTTCAAACAGCGACGCAAAAGCCTGAGACCGAGCTAGCGGCAGGGAACAAGGTCAGCCGCCGGGATCGCCGCCATCTGACCGATCGAGAAGGATTTCTGGCATGGGCGATGTTGCTGCCCTCGGTCGTCTATATCGTCGTGCTGGTCGGACTGCCGCTGTTGCTGGCCATCGCATTTTCCTTCAGCGATGTGACCGCTGGTGATCCGTCGTTCGACTGGGCCGGTTTGGCGAACTACCGACAGATCTTCGACGACCCGGTGTTCTGGCAATCGCTGCGAAACACGATCATCTTCACAGCCGGCTCGATGGTGCTCATTGTGGTGTTCGGCAAAGTGCTTGCCAACATCCTGGTCGCCGACTTCCGGGGCAAATGGATCGTACGATTCTTTGTTCTGTTGCCCTGGACGACACCGGTGGCGCTGTCGGCCATCGCATGGCTGTGGTTGCTGGACTCGATCTTCAGCCCAATCGACTGGATGCTGCGTCAGGTCGGGTTGATCAACGGCAACATGTATTGGCTTGGTCGACCCAACCTTGCGCTGCTCTCGGTGATCGCGGTGCACGCGTGGCGGCTCATCCCGTTAGCGGCGGTGATCATGATGGCCGGGCTGGTGGCGATCCCTAAGGACTTGCAGGAGCAGGCGGAGGTGGATGGCTCCGGCTATTGGCGGCGGATGTTCGAGATCACCATCCCGTTGATGATGCCGCTGATCGCAGTTGCCGCGCTGTTCGGGGCGATCGTGACGTTCACCGACATGACGGTTGTCTATGTACTGACTCGCGGCGGCCCGACGAACTCGACACAGGTGCTTGCCTCGTGGGCGTTCTTCCGCGGTATCGAAGGCGGAGATGTGGCGCAAGGAGCGGCAGTGGCGCTGTTCTTGTTCCCCCTGTTGCTCGCCGCAGCGATTCTGATTCTTAGGGCAGTGCGCCGGATGGACGTGATGTGACATGGCGACCGCCGCTGCTGTGGACACCGATAGAAGCGTCGAGACTCTTCGGCGTCGCGCCATCCTCCGTCACCGGCTAGCCCGTGTCGGGGTCTATCTCGCCGCCATTGCCGCCGCACTCATCTGTGCCGGTCCGTTCTTGTGGTCGCTGATCACGGCCTTCAAGCAAAGTCCGGACCTGTATCAGCGCGCGAACAACCCGTTCCTCTACAACCTGCCATCGACCCGCAAGCACGTGGTGTACCTGTTTGAGAACACGGCATTTCTCACGTTCGTGTGGAACACACTGTGGGTTGGTCTGATGGTGGTGGCGATCACCTTGGTGCTCAGCCTCCCCGCCGCCTACGCACTTGCCCGGCTCGATCGGCCGTGGTCAGGGCCGATGGCGATCGCAATCTTCTTCGTGTATCTCGTGCCGCCCACGCTGCTGTTCCTGTCGCTGTCGCGTCTGGTGGTTGCGGTGCACCTTCAGGACAACACGTGGTCACTGGTACTCGTCTATCCCACGATCACCATTCCGGTATCGGT
>JBKPEY010000263.1:0-10098 GCA_046744405.1 Actinomycetota bacterium | reverse complement strand
TAGCGGCAATTGTGGCGCTCAACTTGCTTTACAAGCTGGGTGCCTAACTGCTCACAACCACCGGCCGGTCACTTGGCTCGCAAGACACCGACTCATCCACAGCTAGGAAGGGCGAGGGAGAACGAACGTGGCTGGTGGAAGTGCCATTCGTGGCAGCCGGGTGGGCGCTGGTCCGATGGGAGAGGCCGAGCGGGGCGATGCCGCGCCGCGGCTTTACGTCTCCTACTACTGCGCACATGGTCATGAAACGCGGCCTGCGTTCGCCGCTGATGCCACGATTCCTGAGACGTGGGATTGCCCGCGATGCGGCTTGCCGGCCAACCTCGACTGCCTGAATCCGCCACCACCGCCGAAGATCGAGCCGTACAAGACGCACTTGGCCTATGTGAAGGAGCGCCGCACCGATAAGGAGGCGGCCGACATCCTGACTGAGGCGTTGCAGGCTCTTCGTGCCCGCCGGGAACGCGGCGAAGTCATCTACTGATGTGATCCGAGAAGCGTTACCGGCTGATGTGCCGGCGCTTGTTGCTGCCTATGACTGGCTATTGGCACCGCCAGGCGTCCGCCCGCCCGACTGGTCCCCAGCCGTTGCCGCCGGTCGCCTGGAAGCGACCATGGCTGACCGTCGGGCAGCCGTGCTGGTGGCAGCTGACAACACGGTCGTTGGGTTTGCGACTGTCTATCTTGACATCGTCTCCGTGCGATTCGGGCAGCGTGCCTGGGTCGAGGACCTTGCCGTGGCGCCGCACCGCCGATCCGGCGGGATAGGAAAGGCCTTGCTCGACGCGGCCAAGCTTTGGGCTCGTGATCATGGCGCTGCTCGGCTTGAGCTGGAATCCGGATCCGCCCGCTCGGATGCCCATCGCTTCTATGAACGGGAGGACCCTGACGGCTGGGCGCGGTCCTTCAGATGGACCCTTTAGCGACGACCTCCAACTCCGACTTGTCAGAAACCAGCAGTGCTATAGCACTGCTCAGTTCTGACAAGTCGGACTAAATGCGGCCGCGCTGCTGTAGATCAGCAGGCAACTCAGCTGCCGCGTCCCGATCGATTAGCCACAGCGTGCGCTCGGCGCCGGATACCCCAGCCGCCGGCACCTGCACAGGCCCCGCCCCAAGCAGCGCCATCTTTACAGCCGCAGCCTTGTCGGCGCCGCTGACCACGAACCAGACCTCATGGGAGCGGTTGATCACCGGCAGGGTGAGACTGATCCGCTCCGGTGGCGGCTTTGGTGAGGCTCGTACGGGAATGACCTCCCCCTCGGCGTAGGAGGAGGGATGCTCAGGAAAGATCGAGGCGACGTGGCCGTCTGGTCCCATTCCCAGCAGGCAAATGTCGAAGACGACATCGTTCAGCTCTCGCGCGTACGCCTCAGCGGCTTGATCAAGGTCGAGGCCGCCGTCGCTCGCCGGCATCTCGTGAATTCGATCGGGGCGCAACTCCAGCGGCTTGGCAAGCACATCAAGGGCCTGCTTGGCGTTCCGATCTGGATTCTCGGCGGGCACGAATCGCTCGTCTCCCCACCAAAGCTCGACTCGTGACCAGTCGACGGCAGAGTTCGATCCTTCGTCGCCGAGTCGCGAATAGGCACGGGTGGCAATTCGGCCGCCGGTCAATGCGACTTGGGGAACTCTGAAGTCTCGCTGGATTTCGGTGAGTCGTGCCATCAGCCGCGCTGCTAGGGCCTCCGCGACCTCATCCGGCCCCGTATGGAGCAAGATCTCGGGACCGGTCATGTCTTACTGGCAGCCTTTCGGGCGCGCGACTTGTTGTCAGTTGACTTATCACCGTCAAGAAGCGACTTGACAGTTCGTTCGTAGATCAGATCCGGATCCAGACGCCGCAGCTCCTCGGACAGCAGCTCTGTGAAACTGCGACGCTTGAGGGCAACAAGCCGCTCCGGCTGGCCGGGCACTGTATAGGAGGCAAGTAGGCCGTCCGGCCTCGTGATCGCGATATCGCCTGCTGCGGTGCCCATGCGCACCGCGGTGAGTCCTGGTCCGTCGCTGACCTTGCGGGCAACCCCGACCTTCAGCCGGGACCGCAACCAAGCAGCGAGCAAGTCAGCCGAAGGATTGTTTCGCTCAGACTCCACTGATACAGACCTGATCTTGGCCGGGTATTGGTCCAGAGCAGCGGCCAACAACGCCCGCCACGGCGTCAATCTGGTCCAGCTCAGGTCGGTATCGCCAGGGATGTAATCGCGGGCGCGGGACCTCAGCGCGGTGAGCGGGCGAGGGGACGACGCGGCATCGGTCATACGTCGCATTGCGAGCTTTGCGAGTTCATCACCGGTGCGGTTGTTCGGCGCTTTGCCCGGCCACCAAATCACGACAGGGGAGTCAGGCAACAACAGCGGTCGAATCACCGAGGCCGGGTGCGTCGCCACCGCGCCGCGCATCCTGATTACAACCACCTCGCCTGGCGTGCCCTCGCCAATACGTAACTCAGCGTCCAGTCCCGAGTCTCGTCCCGACGCGGTCACCACTAGCAAGATCCGAGACGGGTGCTCGCGGCCCGCAACGATGCTGGCCTCCAGTGCGCTCGCGAACTCCGACTCATCGCAGACGATGATCAACGTCAGCACCATGCCTTGGGCAGGGCTACCCAGGCTGCGCCGGATCCGCACCAGTTCGGCAGAGATCTTCGACGAACTCGTGCCTTCCAGAGTGAGGATCATGGCCGCCTCCACGTGAAACCGTCCCGGGCCAGCATGAGGTCGGCACTCTTGGGTCCCCACGATCCCGGGTCATACGGCTCGGGTTGTTCCCTCAGGCTCGCCCAGTAATCCAGGACGGGATCCAAGATCTCCCAGGACAGCTCCACCTCTTCGTGCTGCGGGAACAGTGGCGGATCACCCAGCAGTACGTCCAAGATCAGCCGCTCGTACGCTTCGGGTGAGGACTCAGTGAAGGCCTCGCCATAGGCGAAGTCCATGTTGACGTCGCGGATCTCCATCTGGGTACCGGGCACCTTCGCGCCGAAGCGCAAGGTGACACCCTCGTCCGGCTGGATCCGGAGCACGATGGAGTTGTAGCCAAGCTCTTCGGTGTCTGTCTCGCCGAAGGGAAGATGCGGCGCGCGCTTGAAGCCGAGTGCAATCTCGGTCACTCGCCGGGCTAGCCGTTTTCCGGTGCGCAGGTAGAACGGAACGCCCGCCCACCGGCGGTTGTCGATGTCGACCCGGATTGCTGCGTATGTCTCAGTCCGGGAATCAGGGGGGATCCGCTCCTCTTCGAGATAACCCTTGACCTTTTCCCCACCTGCCCAGCCGCCCGCGTACCTGCCCCGGGCAGTGTGCAGATCCATCCGCTTCGGCGGTCGGGCAGCGGCCAGAACTTTCTGCTTTTCGGCTCGGAGCTGGCTTGCCTCGAAGGAGTTGGGCTCCTCCATCGCGGTGAGGGCAAGCAGCTGCAGCAGATGATTCTGAATGACATCGCGGGCGATGCCGATGCCGTCGAAGTATCCGGCGCGGCCGCCGATGCCGATGTCCTCGGCCATAGTGATCTGCACATGGTCGACGTAGTTGTTGTTCCACACCGGCTCGAAGAGTTCATTGGCGAACCGCAACGCCATGACGTTTTGCACCGTCTCTTTGCCGAGATAGTGGTCGATGCGGAACACCGAGGATGACGGAAAGACGCTGAGCACGATGCGGTTGAGTTCTCGAGCGCTGGCTAGGTCGTGGCCGAATGGCTTTTCGATCACCACTCGGCTCCACCTGCCCGGATGCTGCTCGGCGAGCCCATGGGAGCTCAGCTGATCGACAACGGTCTGGAACAACCCCGGCGGGATGGACAAGTAAAAGGCGTGGTTCCCGCCGGTGCCACGAGCTTCGTCGAGATCGAAGATCGTCCCGGCCAGCCTGCTGAATGCCTCGTCGTCACCGATCTGACCTGGCACGAACCGGATGCCTTCGGAAAGCTGCTGCCAGACCTCCTCTCGAAATGGTGTTCGGGCGTTCTCTTTGACCGCTGTGTGTACAACATGCGCAAAGTCCTGATGCGCCCATTCCCGCCGGGCAAACCCGACAAGGGCGAAGCCCGGCGGCAACAGCCCGCGGTTAGCCAAGTCGTAGACCGCCGGCATCAGCTTCTTGGTTGACAGATCGCCGGTGACACCGAAGATCACCAGCACACATGGACCGGCAATCCTCGGAAGTCGCCGATCTTGGGGTTCCCGAAGCGGGTTGGCGCGCAATTCAGTGGTCACCGGCGGGCTGCCCTTTCTCGGAAGCTGCGCGCGCTCACAAAGAAGCTTTGGCTGCTTCGAGTTCCTGCTTGACGTCGACGACTAGCTCGTTCCACGACGCCTCAAACTTCTCCACGCCCTCTTTCTCCAACACCTCGACCACGTCGTCGTAGGAGATGCCGACTCGCTCCAGGTCGTCGAGTACCTGCTGCGCCTCAGCCGTGGTACCGGTCACCATGTCGCCCCGCACCTCACCATGATCGGCGAAGGCCATCATGGTCTTTTCCGGCATCGTGTTGACGGTGTTCGGGACAACGAGTTCGGTGATGTACATGGTGTCGGAGTAGTCGGGATTCTTGACGCCGGTGGATGCCCACAGCGGCCGCTGCCGGTTGGCTCCCTTGGCCTCCAGAGCCGCGAACCGCTCGCTACTGAACTCCTCTTCGTAGACTGCATACGCGAGCCGGGCGTTCGCGATAGCGGCCTTGCCCCGCAGCGCCAGCGCCTCGTCCGAGCCGATGGCCTCGAGCCGCTTATCGATTTCGGTATCCACTCGGGAAACAAAGAAGGACGCCACGGACTGGATCTTGCTGAGGTCGTGACCGCTCTCAGCGGCGCGCTCCAATCCAGTCAGGTAGGCGTCGATCACCTCGCGGTAACGCTCAAGGGCAAAGATCAGCGTGACGTTCACGCTGACGCCCTCGGCAGTAACACTGGTAATTGACGGCAGGCCTGCTTTGGTAGCGGGAATCTTGATCAACACGTTGGGCCGGTCGACGACCTTCCACAGATCGTTGGCTTGGGCGGTGGTGGCTTCGGTCTCATTCGCCAGATCCGGATCGACCTCGATCGAGACCCGGCCGTCGACGCCATTAGTGGCCGCATAAGTGGCCGCCATGATGTCGCAGGCATTGCGTACGTCGTCAGTGGTGATTGCCTTGATGGCGTCGTGGAGGTCTGCATTTCGCGCGGCGAGCTCCTTGACCTGCGCGTCATATATGTGCCCCTGGGAAAGCGCCGTAGCGAAGATCGTCGGATTGGTCGTGACGCCGCTGACGGAGTAGTTGGACACCAGGTCGGCCAGGTTGCCCGAGGTAATGCGCTCGCGGGACAGGTCGTCCAACCAGATGGAGACGCCGGCGTCTGCGAGAGCCTTGAGCCGTTCGTTCATAATCAGTTCTCCTGGATGAGTGAGTGGTGTCGTCAGCTGGGCTCAGCTGATCGTGACGCCCGGATGGGCCTCTATGTCTGCGGGACCCCTTGGGCCGCTGGCTGCCGGATGAGTTGGCGCGGTGGTCCCGTGTGCCGCGTCGAGGCTGGATTGTGCGGCTGCTACGACCGTTTCCGGAGTGAACCCGAACTCGGAGAACAGCACGCTTGCCGAGGCGCTGGCTCCGTAGTGATTGATACTGATGATTCGGCCGGCGTCACCCACGAGGTCACGCCAACCGATGCCGACTCCGGCCTCGATCGAGACGCGGGCCCTGATCTCAGGCGGTATGACGGAGTCCTTGTAGTCCTCGTGTTGCTCGTCGAACCACTCCCGACAGGGCATTGACACCACGCGCGCAGCGATGCCCTGTTCGGCGAGCTGCTCCTGGGCTGCGACGACGTACTGCACCTCCGAGCCGGTCCCGATCAAGATCACATCGGGCGTGCCGTCACAGTCTTTGAGGATGTAGCCGCCCTTGGCTACCCCAGAGGTGTCGGCAAAGCCGTCCTCGCCACGTGGGAAGATAGGCACGGCCTGCCGGGTAAGGGCCAGCCCGGCTGGCCTGTCTTTGTTCTTCAGGATCGTTGCCCAGACAGCTGCGGTTTCGTTCGCGTCAGCGGGCCGAACAACGTCCAGCCCAGGAATCGCCCGCAGGGCCGCAAGATGTTCGATCGGCTGGTGAGTAGGGCCGTCTTCGCCAAGGCCGATGGAGTCATGGGTCCAGACATAGATCACCGGCAGCTCCATCAATGCCGCGAGCCGGACCGCTGGGCGCATGTAGTCGCTGAAGATCAAGAACGTGCCGCCGTACGGCCGCAAGCCGCCGTGCAGCTTGATGCCGTTCATGATCGCGCCCATGGCATGTTCCCGGACGCCGAAATGCAGCACTCTGCCGTACGGGTTGCCGGGAAACATTCTGGTTTGCCGATCGGACGGCAGGAAGCTCGGCTCACCTTCTGGAGTGGTGTTGTTGGACTCGGCAAGGTCAGCCGAGCCGCCCCAGAGCTCAGGCATCTTGGGCGCGATGGCACTGATCACCTTCCCGGAGGCGGCGCGGGTGGCAATGCCCTTGGAATCGGCATCCCAGCTTGGCAGCACGCCCTCCCAGGCAGGGCTGAGATCATCACGCGTCAGCCGATCATAGAGCGCCCTGCCCTCGGGATTGGCCTCCGCCCAGCTGTCATAGGCCTGCTGCCACTCCTGTTGTGCCTGTGCACCCCGCTTGATCAGCTCGCGGGTGTGCTGAATGACATCGTCATCGACCTGGAACGTCTTGTCTGGATCGAAGCCCAGCACCTCCTTGGTGGCTGCAACCTCTGCATCGCCTAGTGCGGCGCCATGGGCCTTGCCAGTGCCCTGCAGCTTCGGCGCAGGCCAGCCGATGATCGTGTGCAGGCAGATGAAGCTTGGCCGATCGGTAACGGCCTTGGCTGCCTCAATGGCCTCTTCCAGCGCGGCGACATTTTCCTGATAGTGATGGGCATCGCCGTGTGTCCACTTCACGGTTTGCACATGCCAGCCATAGGCGGCGTAGCGAGCCGTGGTGTCCTCAGTCAGAGCGATTCTGGTGTCGTCCTCGATAGAAATCCGGTTGCTGTCATAGATCAGGGTGAGATTGCCGAGCCGCTGCGTTGCGGCCAGCGACGA
This sequence comes from Actinomycetota bacterium, assembly GCA_046744405.1. Classification (GTDB taxonomy): domain Bacteria; phylum Actinomycetota; class Actinomycetes; order Propionibacteriales; family Propionibacteriaceae; genus Microlunatus. The sequence continues at coordinate 3,046 of JBKPEY010000263.1, read as the reverse complement.
TGCCTCGGACGAGACACCTTCCATGATGTCGCCGTCGGAGGCCAAGCAGTAGATGTGGTGATCGAAGACCGATGTGCCCGGCGCAGCATTTGGATCGAGCAACCCACGCTCTCGGCGGGCGGCCATGGCCATTCCGACGGCATTGGCCACGCCCTGGCCAAGCGGTCCAGTGGTCACCTCGACGCCCTTGGTATGCCGGTACTCCGGGTGTCCCGGGGTCAGCGAACCCCAGAATCGGTAGGCCTTGATGTCATCGAGTTCCAGCCCGAAACCGCCGAGGTAGAGCTGGATGTAAAGCGTCAGACTGGTGTGCCCGCAGGACAGCACGAACCGGTCGCGCCCGGGCCAGTGCGGGTCGCTCGGATTGTGCCGCATGACTCTTTGGAAGAGCAGATACGCGAGGGGCGCGAGGCTGATCGCCGTGCCAGGATGGCCGTTCCCCACGTTCTGCACGGCATCAGCCGCGAGCACGCGAATGGTGTCGACGGCGCGGGAATCGAGGTCGGTCCACCAGTCCGGGAGGACTGCGCCGGGGAGGTCTGTATCGGTCACACTCACCTAGGAAGATCCTTCCAAAACGGTATTGTGCAGGCTGCTGGTCGAGCAGGCCGGGACAATGCGAGCCTATCGGGGGCTTCTCGGTCGGGGATATAGGGTCGGGCCGAGAACTAGTACCGGCGCTGGCGATCTAGGAGAACTCCACGTGGTGAACTGTGAATCCCACCGCCGGGCTCTAGACTCAGCCTCTGATGATCGTCTTTCTCAAGCGCTGCTCGGCCCAACCCAACGCTCGCAGCGCCGAGGATTGGCGACACCATTGACTAAAGCCGACTAACAGTGAGTGAGTAGAGCTTGTGACGAGCCTCGACGTGCCAGGTCAGGTGGCCGCCGACAACCGCCCTGCTGAATACGGCCGTGCTCAATATGCCGCCCATCCACTGGCGGCTCGGCGCAGCCGTCAGCTTGCCCGAGTTCGTGATGTCGTCGGCGCCTATCTTGGGCTCACCAAGCCGCGCATCATTGAGCTCTTGCTGGTCACCACCGTTCCCGCCATGTTCCTTGCCGCGGGTGGGGTCCCGCCGCTCACGGTGGTCCTGACGACGATGGTGGGCGGCTGCCTGGCAGCAGCCAGCGCCAACGCCTTCAACTGCGTACTCGACCGGGACATCGACGAGCGCATGCGGCGTACGCGGCGTCGTCCACTACCTCGGCACGCCGTCGGTCCGCTGGGCGCAACGGTATTCGGGTTGATCTTGGGGATCGCGGCAACGCTGTGGCTCGGCTACTTCGTCAACTGGCTGTCGGCGGGTCTGGCGCTAGGAGCAAACGCCTTCTACGTCCTCGTCTACACCGTCTGGCTGAAACGGCGTACGCCGCAGAACATTGTCTGGGGTGGCATCGCGGGCTGTTTCCCGCCGCTGATCGGCTGGACCGCGGTGACTGGCAGCCTCGCACTGGCTCCCTTCGTGATGTTCCTCATCGTGTTCTTCTGGACCCCACCGCATACCTGGGCGCTGGCTATGCGGTACCGGGAGGATTACGCCGCAGCGAACGTGCCAATGCTGCCGGTTGTCCGCTCGGCTCCGGTCGTCGCCCGACAGATCATGGCGTACGCGGTGGTGACCGTGCTGATGTCGTTGCTGCTTTGGCCGTTGGCACACACCGGTTGGTTCTATCCGGTGGCTGCTGTGATCCTCGGCGTTGCGCTGCTGTGGCAGTCGGCTCTGCTGCTGATTCGGGCGGAGCGGGGCCTTACCGACGCGGCATTGAAACCGATGCGGCTCTTCCACTGGACGAACTCGTATCTGGCATTGCTCTTTGTCGCGGCTGCGGTTGACACCCTGCTGCGCTAGGACCGGCTCCGACCGGAACTGATCGATGGCCCAGTCAGTGGAGTTGACGCTGGACACGTCAGCCGAGGCGGCGCTGGTTGCCCAGTGGGATCGTTTAGCGGCGGCCGGGCTCGCCAAACCGAAGCGGCCAGAACCTCATGGGCATCATCTGCCCCACATCACCCTGTTTGCAGCTGACTCCATCCCGGAGGCGGCCGAATCGGTACTCCCCGAGATAGTGGCTGGGGTAGATCTGAAGGTTCAGATTGGCGCCTTGATGATCTTCGGCCCTCGGAAAGGTGAGTGCATTCTGGTACGGCACGTCGCAGCCTCGGTCGAGATGCTGGAACTTCAGCAGCAAGTGGCGCGGACCTGCAAGGCCGACCCCACGGGCCAATTCGGACCTGGTCGCTGGAGCCCTCACGTAACACTGGCCCGGCGGGTGAGCAGTGATCATGTCGGTAAGGCGATAAGCGTGCTGGGCTCGCGTGGCGAACTCGATGCGACGATTCAGCGGTGTCGCCGCTGGGACGGCAGACAACGTGTTGCCTGGTGGCTTAGCTAGCCTGCAGCTACCGGCGCTAAGTCGCAGCGGTCACGAACGCCCGGAAGATCCCTTGTTGGACCGGGTCACTGTCGGCGAGGTCCTCCACGTGCCACTGCAGGCCCAAGAACCACCCTTCATGCCCGGCCAGGGTGACCGCCTCGATGGTCCCGTCGGCTGCGTACGCGGCAGGTTGTAGCTTGTCGGCGAGCTCATCGATGCACTGGTGATGAGAGCACGAAATGGTGAGCCGATCGCTGGGCACAACATCGCGCAATGGCGAATCTGCGGCCAGCTCAATGTCCTGCACCAGTTGCCGATGATTGCGACCACCGGTGGCCTCGGACATGTCCTGGACCAGGGTGCCACCGAGTGCCACGTTGACGACCTGGCTTCCCCGGCAGATCGCCAGCAGCGGAATCTTCTCCTGAATCGCCCAACGCGCCATGACAAGATCAAATGCGTCTTGATCTTGGTTGACCCCGTACAGCGACGGGAGCGGTTCTTGCCCGTACCAATGTGGTGACATGTCGCCGCCACCCGGCAGCAAAACGGCATCGGCCATCCAAAGCCGGTCTGACAGTTCCTCGATGCGAGGTTGCGGAGCCGTGGGATGGAGGACCAAAGGCTCGCCGCCCGCATCCCAAACGGCCTGGAGCAACTTGGCAGC
>JBKPEY010000013.1:0-10274 GCA_046744405.1 Actinomycetota bacterium | reverse complement strand
CAGCATGCCAGCGTGGTGCGCAGCGACTCCCCTGCGAAGTGCCTCTGCGAAGACCTCATAGTCGAGGGTCTGCAGGTCGCCGCCGGACAGCCCGGCCACGTGCCGCTCCAAGATTGCTGCGATCTGCTGCTGCTCAGCCGTCGTGGTGAGCCGTACGCCGGACTCCAGCAGCTGACGAACGGCGGCATCACAGCCAACGCGGGAGAAGATGAACACAATGGCCGGCAACAGCTCCTCGTCGTCGAGTAGCTCCACGAGCTCCGCGCGGCTCGGCACCCGCAACGAACGCGGTCGGCGCCCGCTGGCGTAGCGAGACCGGTGGGCTGCGCCCCCATAGGCACCGCTGCCGTAGCTGACCGTCTTTTTGCCTCGGCCACTCTTGCCGCGGGGTCGGCGGGCATCATCTCGGACGAACCTGGACTCTTCGCGCGCGATCTTGATCAAGACCGGGTTGACATCGGCCTTGGTCTCACCGGGCAACTCCCGTGCAGTGGGGGCGACCTCGGCGAAGAGGTCGTACAGAGCGTGACCTACGAGGACGTGCTGATACAGCGGCACCGGACGTCGCTCGGAGACCACGACCGCCATCTCGCCGCGGACCTCCGACAGCCATTCGCCAAATTCCTCAGCGTTACTGACTGTCGCCGAAAGCGCCACCAGTTGAATGGAGTCGGCCAGCCCGATGATCACCTCTTCCCAGACCGCACCGCGGAAGCGGTCCGCCAGGTAGTGCACCTCATCCAAGACCACGTAGCCGAGATTCGCCAATGTGGACGACCTCGCATAGATCATGTTGCGTAGCACCTCGGTGGTCATCACTACGATCGGTGCCTCGGAGTTCACCGACGCATCCCCGGTGAGCAATCCCACGTTGCCGGCACCGTGCCGGCGAACCAGGTCGGTGTACTTCTGGTTCGAGAGCGCCTTGATCGGTGTGGTGTAGAAGCACTTGCGGCCATTGCTGAGCGCCAGGAAAACCGCGAACTCTCCGACGATGGTCTTGCCGGCGCCGGTCGGTGCGGCGACGAGCACTCCTGAGCCCGCCTCGACGTGGGCACAGGCCTCACGCTGGTAATCGTCGAATGCAAAGGGATAACCGTCAGCGAAGGCTGCCAGCAGTGGTGAGCTCTGCCGCTGCCGGAACCGCGCGTACGCCTCTGCCGGGCTGAGTGATCCAGGGCTAGGTGATTCAGGGCTGGATGATTCAGGGCTAGATGATTCAGGACTAGATGATTCAGGCGTGAGTGGCGGGTCGGCCATAATGCCGCCCAAGTTACCCATGAACAAACACAGGTAGCGCTTTCGGCACAGAGCAAACAGCCAACGGGGCGGCAGCGATCATTTCGCCGTCGCCGAAGCCGACCAGGCCCGGGCCCTCCACTGTCACCTCACGGACCCTCAGCTGCTCTACACATGGGTCGCGGGCGAACTTCCCCGAATACATCTGTGGGAAGAGTCTCAACAGTTTGAGCCGACCCACCGGGTGCACGATTGTGACATCCAGCAGACCGTCATATGGGTCCGCTTCGGGGCAGATCAGCATTCCGCCGCCGTAGGAGCTGGTGTTGCCAACGGCGACCAACATCGCTTCCTGCTCACGAACCTGCCCATCGAGGGTCAACCGGTATTGCAGCGGCGAAAACACCCGTAGCTCCGCCATCACAGCGAACGCATATCGGGTCGCTCCCCGCGGCCAAGCCAGCTGATTCGCACGGCGATTCACCAGGGCGTCAAAGCCGGTTGCCAGCACTGCTCCGACATAGCTGTGGCCTATCCGGGCAAGATCAATAGCGCGGGTATAGCCTGCGGCGATCACAGCAGCGGCGGCCACCGCGTCGTTGGGGTTCAGTCCGATGCCGCGGCACAGGTCGTTGCCAGTTCCAGCAGGAATCAGGCCGAGTATCGTCCGGCTGCCGGGGGACAGATGCATCGCACACGTGTTGACGCCAAGATGCATCATCCCGTCGCCACCCATGACTGCCAGTACATCTACTCCATCCTCGACCGCCTGGCGTGTCATGGATCGAGCCTCGGCAAAGTCACGACTCAACAGGATCTGCAGATCTGCGCCGCCATCACGGAGCGTGCCGGCCACCTGTGGAAGCACCTCCAGCGCACGGCCTTTCCCAGCCGAGGGATTAATCACCAGCCGGATCTGGCGCGTCACCTCGAGGGCTCGGGCTCGTCGCCGGAACCTTCGGTCAGCTCACGTAGCGCCTTGTCGTCAGTGACGGTATGCCGGACGATCAAATCGTCGCCGGCGAGCGCGGCCTGACGCTCTTTTCGACGGTCGAGGATGCGCGCTATCACCTCTGCGGCGAGGAACAGCAGCGCCATCGGCGCGGCAACGGCAAGCATCGAAAACGGGTCAGTTGAGGGCGTGGCTACCGCGCCGAACACGAAAGTGCCGAAGATCACCAGACTTCGGTACTTCGCCATCTGCTTGGCCTTGATCACTCCGACGATGTTCAACATCAACACAATCAGCGGGATCAGAAAGCCGATACCAAAGACCAGCATCAGGCGCAGCAAGAAGGACAGATAAGCGTTGATGTCCTGCAGGTTGCTGACGCCTGCCTGGGTGAAGCTGAGTAGCACCGTGATGGCTTTGGGTAATACAACGTAGGCGACAAGCACACCGCCTATGAACATCGGCGTCGCCGCGGCGATGAAGATCAGCGCCCACTTCTTCTCCTTCGCCAACAGGCCAGGAACCACAAACGCCCAGAGCTGATAGAGCCAGAAAGGTGCCGTGACGATCAGCCCCGCCAGCGCCGAGACCTTCAAGGACAAGGCAAGCGGCGACGTCAAGTTGATGTTGACCAAGAGTGTCTGGGTGTCGGGATCCTTGACCTTGAGCGCCTCGATGGCTTGGAAGTACGGCCGCTGCAGTATGTCCAGGAGCTGGTAGCGGAAGAACCAGGCCAGGATCATGCCCACGAGAATCGCGAGTATTGAGACGATCAGCCGGTACCGCAGTTCACGCAAGTGCTCGAAGAGCGTCATTGCGCCGTCGGGTGGCACGGGTGGCGGCTTCAGCCACTTCAAACTGAAGTGGATAGGCCGGCCCTTGATCGTCAAAGACACGGCACTTAGGGCGTACGGTCAGACGTCGTTGCGGCTGTCGGTAGCAGAGGGATTCTGGTTGGCCCGTGGCGGCTGCTGGTAGGCGGCGCCGCTGGAAGGCTGCGATGTATTGGCCTGCGGCGGTGGTTGCTGGTAGTCCGTCACTGCTGGCGTACCGGTGCCAGGTGTCGGGTTGGGCGGCGGCTGTTGCTGGCTGTCGTCAGCCTTGAGGCCCTTGGTCTCCTCTTTGAACTCCCTGAGCGCACGCCCGGAGCTCTTGCCCAAGCCAGCCAGTCGCGCACCGCCGAACAACAGCAACACGACGGCCAAAATGATCAGCAGCTCCGGGACGCCAAGACCGTGTACGAGCGGAGTCATGATTCCTCTTTCCTGGACCAATGTTGAGCGGGGGCCGAGCCCCCACTATGCCCCCGATAGCTGAGCAGGGTGCTTCGGAGTCATCCTACGTCGCGGATGCCTGGTCAATCTCGGCAGAGATAGTGCGGTCGTTTAGCCAGTCAGGCTGGAACTCGGGAGATTCTGGAACCCTGATCTGCCCCAGCAGGTCGGCAAGCTCGCCCGCCCTCACAGCAATCATGTCAAGTTCGCTGAACAGATCGCTGGTCTTGTGTGCGAGCCATACGGCATAGCTGATCAGCATGAGAAGTCCCGCCAGTCCGATACCGACGAAAACGATCACCCAGATCATTCTTGATTGCTCCACTCGCCAAGCTCGCTGTCTCTAATGCCTCGCTTCCCTCGCTGCGTTGTTCGCTGGGAGCCGCCGTCTTCGTCGGATCCGACGAAACGATCGTGTCGCAAATCAGCTCTGTTCTCGAAGCGTTTCATCGGCTCCTCCTGCAGATCGGCGGCGCGAACATCGCGGGCGCGGATCGCGCCGATCAGCCGCCTACTTCCTCGTCCTTAGGGGACGAAAAGCGGGTTCCCTCACTCCTCCTTAGCACGGCCGCGCGCGATCCGGATTCCTGAACCCTACCGGGTCTCACACCTTTGCAGGCTGGCCTAGCAGTACGTCGTACTGGTCCAGGGCTTCCTGCGCCGCCTCGGCGGCAGAGTCCCCGGCGCCCTCGGGGTAGAGCACCCGAGCACCACCTTGGAGGCGGAGCAGCAAGCTTCGCAACCACGCCGGATCCGTGACGTGCAACGAAACGAGTAGGCCTCCGCCAGGCCGGGACGAGACCGCCTCCGTCGGGTAGTACTCCGCAATCCAGGCGGCCCACGGCTGCAGTTCGAGAGTGACTACCGGGGCGTCCTTCAGTGCCTCCCACCATCCGGTCGACAGATCCTTCAGTTGGACTTCGTGCCGCGCGACGTCGACAGAAGTGACCTCTACAGCCGCGATCCGATCAAGCCGGAAGGTTCGTAGTGCCTTTGCGGAATAGCACCACGCTTCAAGGTAGCCATAGCCCTCGAGTACGAACACCCGCAACGGGTCAACCATCCGTCGCGTCGTCTCGGCACGAGAGGCGACGTCGTAGGTGAGATCCAACCGCTTTCCGCGCTGCAGGCCCTCGTTAACGCGCGCTTGGATGTCATCGCGAGCGGCGGTCACAGCGACTGTTGCCTGATCCGTCGCTGGAACGTTCCCAGCAGCGGCCTCGAGCTTCTTCAAGGCGCGGTCGACGGCGTTGCGCTTCCCGGGACCGGCGATCTCGCGCAGCGTACGCAGTGCAAGCACCAGTGCGAGCGCCTCATCGGCCGAGAGCCGTAACGGCCGGGTGAGGTAATCAGCGTTGCTGAGGTGAATGACGCCCTCACCGTCGACCGCGTCCATATCGATGTCGATCAAATCCCCAGGTGTGAGTCCTGGCATGCCGCACATCCACAGCACGTTGAGATCCTCACGTAGCGTCTTGACGCTGATCCCGAACGCCGCCGCGGCATCGGTCATCGCGACGCCGTCGTGTTCGCGTAGGTAAGGCACGAGGCTCAGCAGCCGTCGCACTTGGGCTCGGGATGTCACGCGGCGGTTCCCGATTCGGCAACGGCGGTCAGGCCACGCACGACGAGTTCGCGCAGCTCGGCCGGCTCAAGAACGACAACATCGGCCGCGTACTGAGTGATCTCTTCTGCTGCTGAGTGAAGATCGGCGAAGCCGACCGCATATACCCCGAAACCCGCCGGAAGCTTAATATCGGAAACCGCCGGCTCACCGCGCCGCGCCAGCGCCGGAGCCTTGCCGGCACGGATGGCAAGCACCGCGGTCTCGGTCCGTTCCCGGGGTGCAAGCGCCCGAGCGAGGCTGCGCAAGTCAAGGTCGGCCGGCACCTCGTACGATCCAGCCCGCGAGACCCTCCGTGGCAAGTCGGTCATTCGAGAGAGTTTGAACATTCTGGACGCCTGGCGGTCGACATCGCGACCGATCACATACCACCGGCCTTTGTACGAGGTGAGGCCCCACGGCTCAAGCGTTCGCGGGGTCCCGTCGCGATAGGTGAAACTCACCCGCGCTCGATCAAGCACCGCAGTCCATAGCACGTCGAATCCGGGTTCCGATGCCTGTACCGACGGCTCCAACGAGGCCAGCTGCGATGCGTCAGGCTCCACGCCTGCCGCACGCAACTTGCTGATAGCGCTTCTGGTGGCCTCGGCCATGCTCGCGTGCTTCCAAACCCGGGCCGCCACCCCGACTACCGCGGCTTCTTCGGCGTCCAGGTCGATCGGCGGCAATGAGAATTCTGAAGGACGGATTCGGTAGCCCGGCTCGTCATCGAATAGCGGGTCGAAGCTGCCGACCTCGATCGGGACGCCAAGCGAGCGCAGTTCGTCCTTGTCGCGCTCGAAGGTTCGCTCGAATGCGGCGTCGCTGAGATTGTGGTAGCCCTCGACGGCCTCACGTATCCGGCTCTTGGGAAGATAGCGGCCTGACACCAGCAGGCAGATGGTGAGGTTGAGGATTCTTTCGGTCTTGCGGGGCGGCATTACGTGCAATCAACTTTCTCAGTGGCACCTTCTCACCGAAGCGTCGATGAGCACGCTACCAGCAGATGACAGCGTTCCCCGGTAGCTCGGCGGAGTCCCGCTCGGCGCTTCTTGATGGCATGGGTGCGGGCCGCTATGCGCCCAGCCCGACAGGTGAGCTGCACCTCGGAAACCTTCGTACTGCGTTGCTTGCGTGGCTGTGTGCGCGATCGACAGGGCGTCGTTTTCTGCTCCGGATCGAAGACCTCGACACTGCGCGTGTCCGACCCGGAATGGCAGAGCAGCAGCTGGCTGATCTCGCGGCCTTGGGTGTCACATTCGATGCCCAGCCTGTTGTGCAGTCTGAGCGGCGGGCCGCCTATCGCGATGCCCTCAGGATCCTTGCCGACACGACGTACGAATGCTTCTGTAGCCGGAGTGAGATTGCCGAGGCGGCTTCCGCGCCGCACGGCACTGTCAGCCCATATCCCGGTACCTGCCGGAATCTGACCGAGGCTGAGCGGGCGACCCGGAGGTTGACCCGGCGTCCTGCACTTCGGCTGCGTGCCAACGGCGCCCGGCAGACCATCCGGGATTTGTTGCATGGCGAGATTACAGCGGAGGTCGACGATGTCGTGCTGCTGCGCAACGACGGCGTCCCCGCTTACAACCTTGTGGTCGTGGTCGACGACGCGTTCTCCGGCATTGACCAGGTTGTCCGCGGCGATGATCTGCTTCCGGCAGCAGCAACGCAGGCGTACGTCACTGAGTTGCTCGGATACCGTCCGCCGACGTACGTCCATGTTCCCTTGGCGGTGAACGTCGAAGGCCGGCGGCTTGCCAAGCGCGACGGTGCTGTGACGCTGCCCCAGCTTGCTGAGGAGGGCATAAGTCCGGGCGCTGTGTTGCGCTTGATAGCTGAGTCGCTGGATTTGGCAGTGCCTGGCGAGCACGTGACACTCGATCTCTTGCTAGGACGCTTCGATGTCGAGCGACTTCCGCGCGAGCCGTGGGTAGTGGTCCCATCCAGAGGTCTAAGGTCGGCCACGTGATCATTTGGGCTGATGGGACGGTCACTGAGCTGCGAGGCCAGTGGAAGGGCGCTGTGGAGCTCACCGTCGCTAGGAGTGACAGTCGTAAAGGTACGGAAGTTCCCGCGCTCGTCTACACCGACCTGATGCCCGCGCCGGCCGTAGGCGATCGGGTCTTGTTGAACGTCGCTGCGTTGGAACGCGGCCTCGGCACCGGCGGCTATGCGCTGGTCATTGCCGTGCTAGACGCCGACGGCTGGGTGACCGCGCAGCCACCGCAACCGGCTGGGCACCTTGTCAAGGCGCGATATTTGCCGCTGCAGGCCATGGTGGCGGGGGCCGATGAGCCGGGATCGGCTCATCATGAGCTGCTGGCGGAGGCTGACTCAGTCGACGGCATGCCAGTAATCGTCGCCGACCTGCACTCCGCACTCGCGCCCATCGTGCTGGCTATTGCCGACGACCGCCCCGGAACCCGGGTCGTCTACATCATGAGCGATCAGGGCGCCTTGCCGCTTGCCTTCTCGCGTTCAGTGGCGGAGCTGCGCGCCAGCGGCCTGCTGGCTGGAACGGTGACCGTCGGCCAGGCGTTCGGGGGCGATCTCGAGGCAGTGACACTGCACTCGGGTCTTCTTGCGGCTCGGCTTGCGCTCGACGCGGAATTGGTCGTGGTGACCCAGGGGCCGGGAAATCTGGGCACCGGCACCCGCTGGGGATTCTCTGGGGTGAATGCCGGAGAGGCCATCAACGCTGCCGCCATCCTTGGCGGCCGACCGGTTGGGACCTTGCGGATCTCAGCGGCCGACTCCCGGGAGAGGCACTATGGCATATCTCATCACAGCCTCACCGCGTACGGGCGGGTCGCGCTATGCCCAGCCGACATAGCCGTTCCCGACCTCAGCCACGACGGCTCACCTGCCATGGCTGAGTTAGCCGAGGCGGTTGCCGCCAGTGCACAACAGCTGTCCTCGCGACATCGCCTGGTGACGGTAAACCTCTCTGGCCTCAGAACAGTTCTGGCGGCATCCCCAATCCGGTTGTCCAGCATGGGTCGCAGCCTTGACGATGATCCTGCCTACTTTCTCGCCGCAGCCGCGGCCGGTCGCCACGCTGCCGGGCTCCTCGATTCCTAAGCAAGGAGCGAGTGAGTTGAGCCGTCGAGCAAGCTGTTACGGCTACTGGCTCTGTGTGAAGAGCAGATCAACCAGAATGACCAGAGTCTCCCCCGGCTTGACCGATGGTGTGGCGTTGCCGTCTGGATAGCCGTCCGCTGGCGGAATGACCAGCAATACGCGGCTTCCTACCGTCTGATCGGTCAGCCCCTTGGCCATTCCTGGAAGCAAACCGGACAGCTGAGTACTGGCCGGCTCCCCGCCGTACGTCTCCTCCAAGACCTTGCCGTCACTCCATCGCACCCACTGGTAGTTGAAGGTGACGGTGTCGTTCGCACCGACCTTCTTGCCCTTGCCCTTGATCAGCGGCTGCACCTCAAGGGTGGTGGGCGGAGCAGACTCCGGGATGGTGATTTCAGGCTTGCCGCCCTTTTCGGTGACCGTTGGCAGGCCGGCCTTGGGCTGCACCGCGGCGCCCTCCGGGCCGGCGAGCTGCACATCAACAAGATCAACAACGAAGATCAAGGTGTCGCCGACCTCGATCCCGGCTTGGGGGTTCCCGCCCATCGGGTCGTAACCGTCCTTGCCAGGCATGGCGATAACTACTCGACTGCCCTGGTGCTGACCGACCAACCCCTTGCTGAATCCAGGAACGACTTGCGCCAAGCTGAATGCGATCGGCTGCCCTCGACTGAACGATTCGTCGAACTTCTTGCCAGTCCGTCCGTTTACGCCGTAGTAATCGACCTCAACGCCTTGCCCTTCACCGACTACCGGTCCATTACCGGCATGCAGCACCTTCGTCCTGGTCTGGTCGATCGCCCACGGCGAGTCGACCTTGACCTTCGGCGCCTCCCCGAAGGCTCCCGTAACGCTCACCTTGTCGAAGTTGTTCGATGCCTTGACCTGCTTGGGCTTCGGTGTTGGCGTCGGGGTCGGTGTCGATGACTGTGACGGACTGGCCGAGGTTGGTGTCGCCGCCGGGGAGGGAGATGCTGCATCGGCTGCCGGCTTGTCCTTGCTGCACCCGAAGAGAAGGAGCAGCGATGAGGCGAGCCCAAGGGCGGCTGCGACTCTGATCGGAGAAGAAGGCACCGGAGAAGGTTACAGGGTTAAGCCATGCGAGCGATTAGCCGCGCATGGAGGCGATCAAGCGCTCGACCCGGTCGTCTGTGGCGACGAACGGATCCTTGCAAAGCACGGTTCGTTGGGCTTGATCGTTCAGCTTGAGATGGACCCAGTCGACGGTGTAGTCGTGACGCCCCTCCTGGGCGGCGCGGATGAAGTCGCCGCGAAGTTTTGCCCTCGTGGTCTGAGGCGGCACCGCCTTGGCACGGAAGATCGCGGGATCGGTCGTCACACGGGCAGCCAAGCCGCGTTGCTCCAGCAAGGAGAAGATGCCACGGGATCGCCGGATGTCGTGGTACGCCAGATCGAGCTGCGCGATCCGAGGGTCGGCGAAGCTCAGCTTGTGCTTGGCCGAGTAACGGTCGAGTAGCTTCAGCTTGATTGCCCAGTCGATCTCTGTGTCGATGAGCTCGAGCTTGTCTTCAGCAACCGCGCGCAGCGTTCGCTCCCAGAGGTCGAGCACGCGATCGACGACTCGGGTGGCCAGGCTTTCCCGTCGGACGAACTCCGAGACCTTCTCGTAGTACTCGTTCTGCAGCTCGAGCGCCGAAACCCTCCTACCGTTGGAGAGCGCGACCCTGACATGGCCGGTGCGATCCCGGCTCATGTCCCGGATTGCTCGGATAGGATTCTCCAGCGTGAAGTCCCGCATCGGCACCCCGGCCTCGATCAGCCGGAGGACGAGCTCGGCGCTGCCGACCTTGAGCAGCGTGGTCGTCTCGCTCATGTTGGAGTCACCGACGATGACGTGCAGCCGCCGGTAGCGCTCCGGGTCGGCATGCGGCTCGTCGCGAGTGTTGATGATCGGCCGGCTTCGCGTCGTGGCAGAAGAAACGCTTTCCCAAATGTGCTCCGCACGCTGGCTGACGCTGTACTCAGCCCCTCGAGCAGTATGCAAGACCTTGCCCGCGCCGCAGACCAGCTGCCGTGAGACCAGGAACGGCACCAGTACGTCGGTGATTTTCGAGAAGTCGCCGATCCGGGAGATCAGGTAATTCTCGTGGCAGCCATAGGA
>JBKPEY010000106.1:0-3807 GCA_046744405.1 Actinomycetota bacterium | reverse complement strand
CGCGGGTGCAGAAACTGAATCAGGGGATCTACCGCCAGGAGGGCCTTGATGAAGCCACATTGCAGCGCGGCGCTGCGCTAATAGCAGAGGAACTGCGTGGGAGCCGGTACCGGACCCGGACGGAGCTAGCTCAAGCATTGGCCGGCCGAGGCCTGGCCAGCGAACGCCTCCGACTGGCCTACATCGTGATGAATGCCGAGCTGGAAGGGCTGATCTGCAGCGGACCGATGCGCGGTGCGCAGCAGACGTACGGGCTGTTGGATGAACGTGCGCCGCGTTCGTTTGCCGCGGACGCGCGCGGTGGAGAAACTCGAGATGCCGCCGAGCTGGCTTATCGGTTCTTGGTGGGTCATGGCCCGGCCAGCGTCCAGGATTTGGCGCGCTGGTCCTCGCTCACGATCGGTCGATGTCGCGAAGCGATCAATGCGGTCAAGGATCGACTGGATTGCGCGACCGTCGAAGGAGTCGAGCTGTGGTTCGACCCCGGGGGGCCAGCAGAGGAGCCGTCGTCGGCAGCACTGCTGTTGCCGCTGTACGACGAGGTCACCTTGAGCTATCCAACGCTTAACTTCCCGTCTGCGAGTGGTCATCCACATCAGCCTGGCCAGGATTTGTTCATCGGCTGCGTCGTCATTGCCGAGACCAATGTCGGTTTGTGGCGGCGTACCGTCAAAGGCAGCAAGATGATCATGGAGATCACCCTTGCCGCCGGCCGCATGGCGGGCTCCAAGGCGCTGGTCGAGGCTGCGGCCGTTGAGCTGGCAATCTTCGCTGGAAAGGTACTGGAGCTAACGATCACTGGCTCGTCTGGATAGGGTGACGTGCAATTCAGCCGAGGAGGAGATCGTGACCGTGCGGTCGTCCGGGCACACCGTTCTGGCATCAGCGGACAGTGAGGTCTATGCCTCCGTTCGAAAGCGCCCCAGCACTCGTGCGGAGCGCTATGCGATGGGCCGTGCCCTTCGTCGTGAGGTGCCACGGAAGAGTCTCGGTCTGTGGCGGGCTACCGATGATCGTCCTGACCCGGTCGAATTGATCAAGGAATCACACCAAGGCCGGCTGGACTGGCTGATCCCGATCCGGGTCGGGCGGATGGTCTCCTCGCCGTACGGTTTTCTGCGCGGCGCAGCCGTCGTGATGGCCGACGATGTTGCGCGACTTCCAGCTACGGGCATCAATCCAGTTGTCTGCGGCGACTCGCATCTCGGAAATTTCGGCTTCTATGCCTCGCCCGAGGGTGAGCTGGTCATCGACCTGAACGATTTCGACGAGGCGCATCCAGGCAGCTGGGAGTGGGACCTGCGGAGGCTGGTTGCCAGCATCTGGGTGGCGGGCCGCGAGAACGGCACATCAGAAGATCAGTGTCGTTCGGCAGTCTTGGCTTGCGTCGCCGCGTACCGCAGCGAAGTCCAGTTCTTGGCTGAGCAGCCGCTGCTGATGCGCAGCTACAACCGCCTCGATGTCGGCAGGCTTCATGAGACAGCAACCGAGAAGTCGCTTCGAGAGGAGATCGAGCGTTCGGCCAAGCGTGCCCGCTCCCGCACAAGTGATCGTGCGCTGCCGCGCTTCACGGTGGAGCGCGACGGACAGCGACACATCATCGAGGAGCCGCCTTTGATCACCCGGCTAAATGCGGAAGATTACGAGGCGGTCGCGGGGTCGCTGGACGACTACCTGCAAACGCTGGCACCCCACTGGCGCCGGGTTGTTGGCGGCTACACCCTTATCGACGTCGCACACAAGGTCGTCGGTGTAGGCAGCGTTGGCTTGCGGGCGTACGTGGCGCTGCTCGAAGGGAGCAGTCCGGACGATGTGATCTTTCTACAGCTGAAGCAGGCTCGCCGCTCAGTCCTTGCACGCTATGTGCATGGCGAGTCTGCTTGGCATGCGCATCAGGGGCAGCGTGTTGTGGAATACCAGCAGGCTCTGCAGACCGTCAGCGATCCGCTGTTGGGATGGACCACGATCGGTGAGTTGCAGTATTACGTGCGGCAGTTCCGCAATATGAAAGGCACGATTCCGCTGGATGCCATCGACGCGGCTGCGCTTCGCGATTACGCCGGCATCGTGGGCCATCTACTCGCGAAGGGTCACGCTCGGACGAGCGGTGCCTCGATGATCGCCGGCTATGCCGGTATGGGTGAGAAGCTGGATCAGGCGTTGGCAAGGTTTGCGCGCGCGTACGCCGACCAGACAGAAGCTGATCATGCGACGTTGGTGAAGGCTGTGCGGCGGGGAGCTCTTCCGGTTGCCGAGGGCGCGCTGCAGAAGACCGGCTCATCCTTTCGGCCCTGATCCGGCGCGTCCTGCGCCTACTCCGCTAGGTGGGCCAGCTTGGCCCACCGTTGCAGCTTCTCGTTGTAACGCATGGTGGCATTTGCTGCACGACTGCTGGGGGTACGCAAACCCGGCTCTCGCCGATCTGCCATGGTTGCTGGCCGAGACCTGTGGCGCGGTGACCGAGCCCTAGGGATCACACATGATCAGCCTGGACGACCCGGCCGCCAGATCAGAGCGACGCCAATCAGCGCTATCGAGGCGAGGCAGAGCCCGCCGATCCCGGCAATGGCGAGACCGCGAGAGACGATCCGATCGGCATTGGTCGATCTC
Source organism: Actinomycetota bacterium (assembly GCA_046744405.1). Taxonomy (GTDB): domain Bacteria; phylum Actinomycetota; class Actinomycetes; order Propionibacteriales; family Propionibacteriaceae; genus Microlunatus. Next base: position 1,197 of record JBKPEY010000106.1, on the reverse strand, counting down.
TCCTCACGATCTGAGGCTCCACTGAGCGGCTGCCTGGCGTTGCCGAGGGTGGGCGGTGCAACGCCGTTGGGCAGGTTGCCGCTGCACAGCGTGGTGATCAGTCGGTTGACGGCTCGATCACCTTCCCCCTCGATGCCCTCGATTGCGAAGATCACCCAGGTGGTGCCCAATTCTGGGTCCAGGCCACAGGCATCGGCGTCATGGCGGGACGCCACAACCTGTTCCTGGTAAACCGCGCCCTTATAAACCCGATCGACGGCGAAGCGGATGTCGGTACGGGCGGCGTCACCCCGGCCCACGATCTCCTTGCTGATCACGCTGCCACGGAAAACAGCATCCGCTTCTCGCAGCGCACGATTTGTCGAGATGCCGGCACAACTACAGGCGAACGCAGGCTGGGGATCGACAAGCGCCGCACAGGTGCCGAGCAGCACCGAGGCCACGAGGACGAGCAGGCGCAGCGTGAGCCTGGTCACCTGGCCAGTCTCGGTTGCCTTGCCGTGGAACACAAACGGTTGCGGCTGGCATAGCGACCGGAACTGCTTCAGCTGCGAGCGTCGAGAATCGCGCGCCCGCCGTGTCTGAGGAGGAGGGAGCGGAGGCGTAGTTTCCTCTGCGAGCGACGACGAAGTAGGCGGATCTATGCGCGCGATGCGCGAGGCAGCTCTCAATAAATGGGGTGCGGAGCACGGCCACCCGGCCCGTAAGATCGAATGTCGCTCCAAGCACGCTGAGAGGATGAACACTCGTGATGCGCACCCACGGCGCCGGCACTCTTCGTGCCGAGCATGCCGGCACCCCGGTAACCTTGGCTGGCTGGGTAGCTCGCCGCCGTGATCATGGTGGAGTCGCTTTTCTTGATCTTCGTGATGCATCGGGCGCCGTTCAGGTCGTAGTGCGGAACGAGATGTTGGCGGCATCGGGTGCCCACGATCTGCGTAACGAGTACTGCATCCTGGTCAGCGGTGAGGTTGAGCTACGGCCAGAAGGCAACGCCAACGCCGAGCTGCCCACGGGTGAGGTGGAAGTCGTCGCCAGCGCACTCCAGGTGCTCAGCCCGTCGGAACCCTTGCCCTTCCAGATCGACGAGCGGGTCAACGTCGGTGAGGAGACCAAACTCAAATACCGCTACCTCGACTTGCGCCGCCCAGGCCCGGCAGCTGCGATCCGGTTACGCAGCGAGGTCAATCGGGTTGC
>JBKPEY010000246.1:0-5772 GCA_046744405.1 Actinomycetota bacterium | reverse complement strand
GGCCAGGTGACTGAAAAGGAACTCACCAGTGGTGACGAACCGCGCGTAGCCCTCAAAATCGGTCTGGACCGGCGGCTGCTGCCTGATCGTGCTGAGCGCCAGGAGCAGACCAAAAGCCGGCAGAAGCCAAACCCCTTTGCGCCCCACCGACGTCAGGTATGCCCCGCGATCCTGCTGTTGGAGTTGAGTACTCACACCAAGCCTCCGAGCGAGTCGGTCAGGTCCTCATCCTGACCGATACCGCCCGGGCGGGCTATCACCGAACAAAGCTCGGCGAGTCACAACTCAAATAAGGTGACTGTCACAAGTGCGAATCCTGTTGCGCACACGGCGTTCCGCTAGCCGACCCGCTTGCGGCACTGGATCCACGATTACTGGATGATCCGTTCACCGCTCCGGATGACGGGCCGTCGTATGGGACTAGCGATCGCGGACCGACAGGTAGGTTGACCGGGTGGTATCCGCGGACGCCGGCAGCGCCCCACCGAGTCGCTACACCGCGCAACTCGCCGCCGAACTGGAACGTCGATGGCAGGATCGCTGGGAGGGCGAGGGCACCTTTGAGACCGCGAACCCGGTTGGCGCCTTGGCAGGCGGTGTCGACTGCGGCGACCGGCCGAAGCTCTACCTGTTGGACATGTTTCCTTACCCGTCAGGGTATGGGTTGCACGTCGGACATCCGCTCGGTTACATCGGCACGGATGTGTACGGCCGCTATCAGCGGATGGCCGGATCGAATGTCTTGCACAGCCTGGGCTTTGACGCGTTCGGCCTGCCGGCCGAGCAGTACGCGGTGCAGCAGGGGCAGCATCCCCAGACCACCACCGATGCCAATATCGCCAACTTCCGTCGTCAGCTTCGCCGGCTTGGTCTGGCCCATGATCCGCGCCGCAGCGTCGCCACTACCGATCCGGCGTACTACCGCTGGACCCAGTGGATCTTCGCCCAGATTTTCGAGGCCTGGTACGACGCTGACGCCGACCGAGCCCGGCCGATTGCCGAGCTGGTTGATGAGTTGGCGAGCGGTCACCGACCGACCCCCGGGGGCCGGGCTTGGGCGGATCTGTCGGGGGCTGAGCAGCAGGCGCTTGTTGACGGCCATCGGCTCGCATACCCAGCCGACGGGCCAGTCAACTGGTGCCCGGGCCTTGGCACGGTGTTGGCCAATGAGGAGGTCACCGCCGATGGGCGCAGCGACATCGGCAATTTCCCGGTGTTCCGCCGCACTATGCGGCAGTGGATGTTGCGTATCACCGCGTACGCCGACCGATTGTTGGACGACCTCGATGCCCTGGCGTGGCCGGAATCGATTAAGACCATGCAACGCAACTGGATCGGGCGCAGCAACGGGGCCAGGATCCGGTTCCCGACATCGGCGAGCCCCATCGAGGTTTTCACAACCAGACCCGACACAGTGTTCGGCGCCACGTTCGTTGTGCTGGCACCGGAGCACCCTCTGGTCGACGCTCTGCTGCCGCCGCTCTGGCCGCCCGATGTCCCGGAAGGGTGGCGGGGAGGGGCCGAGAGCCCCGCCAAAGCGGTTGCCGCGTACCGGCTCGCCGCGGCGTCCAAGACCGACCGCGAGCGCCAGGAGAGCCGGGTGAAGACGGGCGTCGCCACCGGCGCGGTGGCCACCAACCCGGCTACCGGCGCGTCGATCCCGGTGTTCGTCGCCGATTACGTGCTGATGGGTTACGGAACCGGGGCGATCATGGGGGTGCCTGGCCAGGACGGGCGGGATTGGGAATTCGCCGAGGCCTTCAATCTGCCGATCGTCCGCACGGTCCAGCCTCCCGAAGGCTTCGAGGGGCGGGCATACACGGGGGATGGGCTGGCGATCAACTCCGGCTTCCTCGACGGGCTCGACGTTGCCGCGGCATGGCAGGCGATCACGAACTGGCTGACCGAGCACGACTGTGGAGAGCCGGCGGTGACCTACAAGCTGCGGGATTGGTTGTTCTCCCGGCAGCGCTACTGGGGTGAGCCGTTCCCGATCGTCTACGACGAGGACGGTCGCCCGCGGGTCGTGCCTGCCGACCAGCTCCCCGTGGAGCTGCCCGACCTAGCCGAGTTCCGGCCGGCGGCACTGGATCCAAACGAGGACATGTCCGAGCCGGTGCCACCGCTGGCGCGGGCGGGTGACTGGGTCACGGTTGAGCTCGATTTGGGCGACGGTCCGCGGCGCTACCGGCGCGAGTTGAATGTGATGCCGCAGTGGGCCGGCTCGTGCTGGTACGAGCTGCGCTATCTCGACCCGGTCAACCAAGCGGCCTTCTGCGATCCGGAGGTGGAGCGGTACTGGATGGGCCCGCGAAATCCGCGGGATCCGGGTGGTGTGGACCTGTATGTGGGTGGTGTCGAACATGCGGTGCTTCACTTGCTGTACGCCAGGTTCTGGCACAAGGTCCTCTACGACCTCGGCCACGTTAGTTCCTGGGAGCCGTATCGCCGCCTTTACAACCAGGGCTACATCCAGGCGTACGCGTACCGGGATGCGCGCGGCCAGGTTGTGGAAGCTGCCGAGGTCACCGAGACCGAGAACGGCTTCCGCTGGCGCGGACAGCCGGTCAGGCGTGAGTTCGGCAAGATGGGCAAGAGCCTGAAGAACTCGATCAATCCCGACGAGCTGTACGCCGACTACGGCGCGGACACCTTCCGGCTATACGAGATGTCGATGGCGCCGCTCGATGTGTCTAGGCCCTGGGAGACCCGCGCAGTAGTGGGCATGTTCCGGTTTCTGCAACGGCTGTGGCGCAACCTGGTTGACGAGCAGAGCGGAGTGCTGCGGGTGCACGAGCGACCCACCGACGACACCACCCGCCGGCTGCTGCATCAGACGATCGCAGGGGTACAGGAGGACCTCACAGGCCTCCGGTTCAACACCGCGGTGGCCAAGCTGGTCACGCTCAACAACCATCTAACCGGAGTAGCGGCGGCTGAGGTCGGTTCACCGCGCGAGGTCGCCGAGCCGCTGGTGCTTATGATCGCCCCCTTCGTCCCGCACATTGCCGAGGAGCTGTGGGCCCGGCTGGGCCACGTCGACTCGCTGGCCTACGCCGCCTTCCCGACCGCCGACCTGGCCCTGATCGCCGCCGAGCAACTTGAGTACCCGGTGCAGGTCAACGGGAAGGTGCGGGCCCGGCTGCGCTTGCCGGCTGACACCGAGCCGACCGCACTACAAGACGCGGCGCTACAACATCCTCGCGTAATCCAGCTACTCGCCGGGGCCGCACCGCGCAAGATCATCGTGGTGCCTGGACGCCTGGTCAGCATCGTCGTCTAGCTCACCCGGGCCAGCGGGTAAATGGGTGTCGCAAGCCGACCCGCTTGCAGGCGGGTGTTCGGCGCGGCTCCCGGAGATGAGGCTTATCATGCGCCGCATGCGCATCCTCGTCACAGGGGCCTCTGGAGTTCTGGGGCGGCTGATCGTCCCGTTGCTGCGTGGCGGTCATCACGTTGCCACGCCATCGTCTTCTGAGCTCGACCTGTTCGACGCGGATAGGGTGCGGGAGGCGGTCCGCGATACTCATGCGGTGTTGCACCTGGCGACCCGCGTCCCTCCTCCGGATCGCAGGAAACTTCCCGGCGCCTGGGATGCCAACGACCGGCTGCGTGCCTACGCGACCCGGCTCCTCGTTGACGGCGCGCTGTCCGGCGATGCGGCGCTCATTGTGGTGCCCACGGTCGCGGTCGTTTACCCGCCGGGCCCGGCCGATGAGTCCACACCGCTGGCTGACGTGCCTATCCACCTGCGCTCCGCGTTGGAAGCTGAAGATCATCTTCGCCGCTTCAATGAAGCGGGACGTCGGGGCGTCGCCTTGCGCCTTGGCTCTCTATATGGACCTGAGGCCGCTTCGCCCACGCCGACTGACCGCTACAACGCTCACCTGCACACCAAAGATGCGGGCAGGGCGCTCTTGGCGGCACTGTTATGCCCGGGCGGGATCTACAACGTCTGCGATGACACCGATCCGGTGAGCCATGACCGCTTCACCGAAGCGACCGGTTGGCGGCCCCGACTGAATCGATAGCAGGCAGCCGTCATCGGTCAAGGCACGGCAGGATCGGTGGCGTGAGATCAGCTCGAAGGAGTGTCCCGCGTTCACTCGCTCCGCCACGCCGTGTTGCGTCCGACGCGGTCACTACCGAGCTGCACCCAGGATGCGACGTTGGGCCGGTTCCGCCTTGATGAGATTGGTCGTACGAGACCGCACCGTGCCGTAAGTCGACCGTTAACCGGGCACTCTCCCATGATCGAATATGAACCCCTGTCGCGACCGCCCGGCTTATCTCGCCGCCTTGTGTGGATGGCTCTGGCGCGACATGCCTTGCGAAGGGACGTCATTGCCCGGGCTCGAACCCCGCTGTCAGGAGTGAGATCCCATGAGCAAGATAACCGAGCTGGCCTCGGGCCAGATCACTGCCATTGAATTGATCATCACGATCCATTCGTTCGCCACACGACCTCGAAGGCGGACATCGGGGAGTCGAACCCTTTGAGCCGTAGCCTGCCGCGGCTGCGGAAGGCGAAGCCCTTGCCCAGCGCAAGGTCGTGCACGGCGCTCGCGACGAGGATGCCTCCGGGGTCGGCTCGCGAGCACAGCCGCGCGGCAAGCTGCACCGTAGCGCCGAAAAGGTCGTTACGCTCCGTGACCGGCTCACCCGCCGCCATCCCGATGCGGATCCGCCCAGGCATTCGTCCGGTGCCCTCTGCGTCCGCGATTCGCCGCTGAATCTCCACGGCGCTTTCGATGGCGCTAACAACCGACGGAAACGCGGCCATCAGCCCGTCGCCCGTGTGCTTGACCTCCGATCCCCGATGACGTTCGAGGGCCCCTCGCACGATCTCGTCATGAGCTCGCACCATCGCCATCGCGCCGGCATCGCCCAGTCGCTGAGTCAGGCTCGTCGACTCCACAATGTCGGTGAACAGGATCGCGCGGAACGCCGCTTCGACGTACACGTCCCCGGGCGGATGCTCGACGATGCCACCCATGAAGCGGGACACCATGGACTCATCGACCTCGATGATCTGGTAGGCCATGTAGCCGTGCGATGCGCGGTGCACCTCTTCCACTGCATCAGCACTCGGCGCTTCAGCCACGCAGAACGCGGTCTGGCGCTCCTCGTCGAACCAGTAAGTCAGGAATCGGACACTGTACCGGCCCTGAACCTTTAGGTCCTTGAGGTGCGCAAGTGCCGCTTCCTCGGCTGAGAGGCCGACGAACTCATGGCGGTCCATGAAGAACGGCACAACATGAGCATGGCGCAGGTGTCACGTCGAGGCAACGGCGATTCGCCGCGGGCGGTCCCGCGACAGCAAGCATCCCACCGACGCTAGGCGGGCGGTGGCCACGCCCCATCACCGACGAGTAAGTGAGCGAGATCCGGCGAACCTAGGGCCCTTCGAAGACCCTCTGCCTAGCGCCCCCGCCGAGCCTTGCAGCGCGCTGGCGACAGCCTCGTTGCCGACAAGCGGCGCCGGCCGGTCAGGCCGACGTCATACGCTGAACCCAAGGGAAAGGCGCACTGATGAGCGGAACCGAGAACAGCCCGACAGGGATCCTGGAAGAACATCTGCGCCTCGGCGCCGGCTTCGCAGCAGCCGACCGGGCCCGTATTCTCGGGGCCCTGTCCGCACTCGCGCCGCATCTATCTGGATGGGAACACGACCAGGTCGACCTCGAGGTGTCATTGAAAGACGCCGAGGGCCCGGACCAGAAGGTCACCCTTCAAGCCTGGCTGGCGGGACGGGCGCACCTCGTGGCCGCC
>JBKPEY010000643.1:0-5884 GCA_046744405.1 Actinomycetota bacterium | reverse complement strand
GAGCTTATGACCAATCCGTACGAAGAGCAGCAGCCGCCGGCCCAGCCGAGCTCTCAGGCTCCGTATCCGCCATCGGAGCAGTACCAGCAGCCCGCCGGGCAGTACCAGCAGCCTGCCGGGCAGCCGTCGCCATACGGCCAGCAGTCGCCTATGCCCTACGGTGGTCAGCCGTACGGGGCGGCGCCTCCGCAGGAGCACCCGCAGGGGACCCTGATCCTGATCTTCGGAATCCTCGGCATCTTCATCACGATCTTCGCCCCCATTGCCTGGTACTTAGGAAACAAGGCAAGGGCGGAGATTCAGGCCTCGGGCGTTCATTACAGCAATGAACAGAACGTCAGCATCGGCCGCATGCTCGGCAAGATCTTTACGATTATCGCCATTGTGTCGATTGTCTTGGTGATCATCTTCTGGATCATCGTTGCCATCGCGGCGAGTCAGAGCTGACTATTTTTGGAGCTGCTCGCGCATCGATCCGCCTACTTCTTCGTCGTTCGCAGAGAAAAAGCGCCTCTGCTCACTCCTCCTCAGCACGGCGGGCGCGCGATTTCTCGACGCTCGCAGCTGATACGACTTGTTCCCACTCAGCGACCCTCAGGTACGACAATCGCCAAGGCGATGATCGCCACTGCGCCGACCGCAAGGACGGTGACGTCGAAGGCCTTGGTACGCACTTGAAGTAATCCGGCGTCCCGACTCGGCAGCGCGATCCGTTCCACAGCTCCAACGCCGAGCGACGCCCCGATGAGCAGGCAGCCGAGGCGCCAGGTGGACTCGCCCAGGAAGCTGACCGCGAGGCCGGCGACGACTCCGATTACGACGATCAACAGCGGCCACTGCCGCAATGATCGGGCCGCCGCACTCGATTCAGACCGGCGCGGCACGAGCCACCAGATGTTCGGCGCGTTCCACGACATTGCTCAGCAACATGGCGCGCGTCATGGGCCCGATGCCGCCGGGTACCGGCGCCACCCAGCTCGCGACTTCCCGCACGCTTGGATCAAGATCACCAACCAGCCCGGCTTGGGTACGGGTAATGCCTACATCGACACAGATCGCGCCCGGTTTGATCATGTTCCCGGTCAGCAGCCCCTGCCTGCCGGCCGCGGCCACCACGATGTCAGCCTGCCGAGTGTGCTGGGCAAGATCGACGGTCCCGGTGTGACACAGCGTGACCGTCGCGTTCTCGCTCCTACGCGTCAGCAACAGTCCGAGTGGCCGACCAACGGTGGGACCGCGTCCGATCACGCAGACCTCTGCCCCATTGAGCCCGATGCCGTTGCGGCGGAGCAGTTCGACGATGCCCCGCGGCGTACACGGCAAAGGACCCGGCTCGCCGAGCACCAGCTTGCCGAGGTTGACCGGATGAAGCCCGTCGGCATCTTTGTCGGGATCGATCAGGTCTAACGCGGCGTAGGCGTCGAGGTGTTCCGGCAGCGGGATCTGGACGATGTAACCGGTGCACGCCGGATCGGCATTCAACTCGGCAAGGACTCCAGCCAGCTCGTCTTGGCTGGTCGAGGTCGGCAGCTCGACCTGAATGGAGGCAATTCCCACCTCTGCGCAATCCCGGTGCTTGCCCCGCACGTACGCGTGGCTCCCCGGATCATCACCGACCAGCACCGTCCCAAGGCCTGGAACGTAACCCTGCTCAACGAGTGCCGCTACCCGAACTTTCAGCTCAGACTTGATCGTTGTCGCCAGGGCCTTGCCGTCGAGGATCTGCGCCGTCATCTGGATACTTTCAGTTGATCGAGAGTCAGTGGAAGAAGTGTCGCGCACCTGTGAAATACATGGTCGCTCCGGCGGCCTGGACAGCAGTGATGACGTCCTCGTCACGTATCGAGCCGCCCGGCTGGACAAGGGCCGAAACGCCGGCGGCTAACAAGAGTTCGGGTCCATCCGCGAATGGGAAGAAGGCATCAGAGGCAGCGACGGAACCGGCAGCGCGGTCGCCGGCCCGTTGCACGGCCAGCCGACAAGAGTCAACTCGATTCACCTGTCCCATCCCAACGCCGACAGCAGCGCCATCGCTAGCAAGCAAGATCGCGTTCGACTTCACACTCCGCGCGGCCTTCCAGGCAAATTCCAGGTCCGCCAGGGTCGCCTCCGACGACGGTTGACCAGCAACCAACTTCCAGTTGACGGCTCGATCGTGATCAGCATCAACGGTGTCGGAGAGCTGGACAAGCAGCCCGCCGTCAATACGCCGGCTCTCCGCGCCGCCACGAACAGCCGGCTCGACCACGAGGATCCGGAGATTCTTCTTGGCGGCAAGCACATCTAGTGCCCCGTCGGCGTATCCGGGGGCGACGATCACCTCGGTAAAGATCTCGGCGACTTGACGCGCCATCTCCACACTTACCGGCTCGTTGGCCGCGATCACGCCTCCGTACGCCGAGACCGGATCACAGGCATGCGCCTTTCGATGAGCCTCGGCGATATCGGAGCCGATTGCTATGCCGCACGGGTTGGCGTGCTTGATGATCGCCACCGCCGGCTCGTCGAAATCGCCGGCGGACCGACGGGCGGCGTCAGCATCGACGTAGTTGTTGTACGACATCTCCTTGCCGTGCAGTTGTTGTGCGTTCGCCAGACCACGGGTCGAACCGGTGGTGCGGTACAAGGCCGCTGGCTGGTGTGGGTTCTCCCCATAGCGAAGACCGGTGACTTTCTCCCAAGTGCCTCCCATCCAACGTGGGAAGCCGGTGCCATCACTGAGATCAGTAACGACGTTGCCCATCCAGCTGGCCACTGCTACGTCATAGGTGGCGGTGTGAACGAAGGCAGCTGCTGCCAGCTCCTGCCGCTGGGCCAGTGTGAAACCACCGTCGGCCAGCGCTTGCAGAAGCTGCGGATACTGCGCAGGTGAGGTGATCACTGCCACCGAGGCATGATTCTTTGCCGAGCTGCGCACCATGGCCGGCCCGCCGATGTCAATCTGAGAGATGCACTCCTCCGGAGTCGCATCGGATGCCACGGTCGCGGTAAATGGATAAAGGTTGCTGATCAACAGATCGAATGGTTTGATGCCAAGATCGGCAAGCTGAGCACGGTGGGACTCGAGCCGAAGATCAGCTAGTAGGCCGGCGTGGACCAGTGGGTGCAGGGTCTTGACGCGACCGTCCAGACACTCCGGAAAACCTGTGACTTGTTCGATTGCGGTAACTGGCAGGCCCGCCTTCGCGATCGTCGCTGCAGTGGAGCCGGTGGACACAATCTCCGTGCCGGCTTCAACCAAGGCTTGCGCTACACCAAGGAGATCGGTCTTGTCGTAAACCGATACCAGGGCACGCCTGATGCGGCGGCGACCCTCATCCTCGGCGTTCGGCGAGTCGATCATGTCCACAGCACCTTCCGGTCGACGATGCGCCACGTTCGAGTGGCGAGTTGATGGGTGATCGCTACCAGCATTTCCCGTTCCACGATCTTGATCCTTTCGTGCAGGGTCTGCACCGTGTCATCCTCTTCAACCGGTACTGCTTGCTGGTCCAGAATGACGCCGCTGTCCACGCCGGCATCCACCAAGAAAACGGTGGCTCCGGTGATCTTGACGCCGTACGCCAAGGCGTCGCGAGGACCATGCATCCCGGGAAAAGACGGCAACAAGGCTGGATGGGTGTTAATGATGCGACCTTCGAAGCGGTCCAAGAAGTTTGGCCCGAGTAGCTTCATGAAACCGGCGCTGATCACCAGGTCCGGTTGGTACCGTGCCACCTCTGCGGTCAGTGCGCGGTCCCAGTCGGCCCTGCTGGGATGATCCGACACCGCCTGAACGAAGGTCGGGATGCCAGCGGCTACCGCCCGGTCTAGTCCTGAAATATTTTGCCGATCAGAGCCGACAGCCACGATCTTGGCTCCGTACGCCGGGTCGGTGCAGGCATCCATTAGCGCCTGCAGCAGGGAGCCGCTGCCCGAAACCAGGACCACGAGACGGGCTGCGGTGTCTTGCGGGGGCCGGCCCAGGCGCGTAGCGGCAAGGAGCTCGGGCACGACGCACAGCCTAGCGAGAGGGTTTGGTTGCTCCGCTCGCTGTGTTTAATAGCTCGCTACGCTCGCTGCGATGTTCGCATGGAGGCGCGGATCACTAGTTGCTTCGGCCGCGGCGTGGGATGCCGAGTGCGAGGCCGGCGATCATGCCGGACAAACCCATCGTCGTGACCGCCATTATCAGCAGCGGGACTGGTCTGGGGCCTATGTCGGTGAGCCGCAGCATGCCGAGATCGCCACTGGTCGCCCAGGCCAATCCGGCGAACACTGCACCGGCGAGCATGCCGGCGGATCCACCTCTCAGACTCGCCTGGTCGAACCGGATAGCCGGACGATGAGCGAGGACCACCCAACATGCGATCGCTCCCGCGATGGCGCCCGCCGCCAACCACCAGACCTGCGTCATATCGCCTGGGCCGGCGGTTGGCAAGGCGCCCAGCAGCGGAATGGCTGGAACGATTCCGAGCTGCGTCCCAGCTGGCGCGACTACCGAGCCGGTACCTAGTGAGAATCCTGAGCCGAGCGCATAGGAGGCAGACCAAACCAGGGCGTTTGGGACGAAGGCCAACTGGAGCACAAGCAGCGCGACGGCGCCTGCAACGCCGGGCTGTAGCGCCTCATACAAAGCTGCTACACGATTCAGATGCATTCCGAGACCGATGATCAACACTGCGGCGCCTGCCACCAGCATGGCTAGTTGAGCAGCAATGACGGCGCGGCCCATGGCAAACCATTTGCCAGGAGAAACCGCCCGTCGGCCCGGGAATTTCCGACTGGAACCCCGGATCGCGGCCAACACAAATGCTGCGATCACCGCAGGCCAACGTGCCGGAACGGCCCACGGCTCACCGAGCCGCCCCGCAACCAAAAAAACCGGCACCAGGTAGGCCGCGACGGTAATGACACCGATGAGCGCCGGGCCTCTGCTCGCCCGGTCGGCCGACACCCGCCTGGCGCTGGCACCCGCGACTCTCGCGATCAGAAATGCGATCACTGCGGTAAGGCCCCATGGGACTAACGTGATCAAAACTGTTCCGATATCCACACCGACGCCGTTGGCTAACAGCCACAAGCGGGTGCCCAGCCCAACTGCATCCCGCAGAGTTGCCGAATCCGCAGCAGACCAGCCAAGAACAACTATCCCAGCGCACATCAGCCAGCTCGCCGCGGCCGTGGCTAGCCCACCTATACAGGCGAGAACCGACCAGCCAAGCGGCGCAGCGTTCGCGGGCGCCTGGATTGCCCGAGGGCGCTCTCCACGGGCAGGCTTCGCACGAAGTGTGATCTCGCCGGCAGCCCGTCGGGATGTCAGGAGTGAAGGCATAGCCCTTTCATGCTCACTCAGCCCACGGACGCCGATGGGCGAGACACGCCAACCGCAGGTAAAGTCTCCCAGAGATTGTCGGCACTCGACGTGATCCGAGCAGCCGGCTCAGGAAAGCCTGCGATGGCACTCCGAAACTCGGGGGGAGCAATTCAGCATGGTCGACCAGGAGTCCGGGACCTATCGACCCCGGCGAGCCTTCATCGAGCCCGATGTCGAGCCCGCCCCTCCGTTGCGGCCGGCCCAGCCGGGTCGCAACGGCAATGGCCGGGCGCCTGTGCGCCCTGAGCCTGCCGAAGGACGTCCTTCGACAGGCCCAGCGCACAGACCCGTCAGGTCACGAGTCAGTGAGGATCAGCCGAAGCCGCTGTATCGAGATGACGTGCGGCCTAAGGGGTCGTCGCGACCTGCATCCCGGGCAGCTCCGATGCCTGCGGATCCTCCCACCGAAGAGACTTTGATGACGCCGGCGACCTTGGCGCCACGTCGGCCGCAGCCAAGCGCTGAGGATGAAACCACCACAATTTTGCCGCGCAGCCGGCCGACCAAGCACCGCACCCAAGCTTTAGA
>JBKPEY010000185.1:0-3619 GCA_046744405.1 Actinomycetota bacterium | reverse complement strand
GACCTAGGCAGGCTGTTCGGGCTGCTCGGGCTGGTCACTGGTGAAGTCGCGAAGCTTGTCCTTCGCCATCTCCTGACCCTGGTCCACCTGCTCGGCGTACTTGCTCTCGGTCCGGTCGTCGACCATGTCACCGGCCCTCTCGACACCAGCGTCGACCTTGTCTTGTTGCCCGCTCATTGCGTCTTTCGCCTTGTCAAAGATGCCCATTGCCTTGCCACCTCTCCGGAGTAGAGCAGCTTCCTTTCTACTGCAGGCGTCAAAAGATGTCGACCGCGAGCCCTTTGGGAATACCTCTGCTGGGCCACACTGTGGACGTGACTGTGGTGCTCGTCGGCCCAACCGCCGCGGGAAAGTCTGCGTTGGCTGTCGGCCTGGCTCGACGTTATGCATTGGAAGGTCGGCCGGCCGAGGTGGTCAACGCCGATTCCATGTTGGTCTATCGCGGTATGGATATCGGCACGGCGAAGCCGTCAGAAGATGAGCGCGCCGAGATCAGTCATCACATGATCGATCTAGTCGACGTCGTGCATACCGTGACTGTGGCGGAGTTCCAGCAGCGGGCTCGAGCCGCAATCGCAGACTGCCAGGCCCGGAATGTCATTCCGATCGTGGCCGGCGGATCCGCCTTGTATGTCCGGGCGATCATCGATGATTTTGAGTTTCCCGGAACCGATCCCGCGGTCCGAAATCGGCTGGAGGTGGAGCTTGCCAGACAGGGCTCCGAGCGGCTGTACCAGCGCTTGACCGATGCGGATCCGGTGGCTGCCGCGGGCATTCTCCCCGGCAATACGCGGCGGATCATCCGGGCGTTGGAGGTCATCGAACTCACCGGGCAACCGTTTTCGGCGAGGTTGCCAGCACATCAATACCGGCTCACCGATGTTGTACAGATCGGCCTTGCCATCGATCGAGCGACGCTAGACGCTCGAATTGCCGCCCGGGTAAACACCATGTGGGCTGCAGGTTTCGTCGATGAAGTCCGCGGGCTCGCCACCGCGGGCCTTCGTGATGGCCTTACTGCCTCTCGCGCGCTTGGCTATCGTCAGGTGCTGCGCTTTCTTGACGGGGAGATTACCGAGGCCCAGGCACGTGAGCTGACCATCACCGCGACGCGCAAGTTCGCTCGTCGGCAAGACGCATGGTTTCGCAGGGATACCCGGATCCGCTGGGTGCCCTATGACCAGCCTGACCTGGTCTCAGCCGCGTACGCGCTGGGCGGCCGTGGGGCGAACGGCGCCGGAACGGACGATCCTTACTCGGCATCTTGGATGCAAGACTGAGCCCCATGCGCAGGTGGTCGTTCACGAAGGGGCACGGCACCGAGAACGACTTTGTGGTCCTTCTCGATCGGGAGTCGATGTTGGAGGTCGGTCCTGCGGAGGTCCGTTTCATCTGCGACCGCCGAGCGGGTATCGGCGCAGACGGCCTACTGCGGGCAGTGCTCGCCAAGCATGTGGACGGCTGGGATGGCGACGGCGGACTGTGGTTCATGGATTACCGGAACGCTGATGGATCGATTGCCGAAATGTGCGGCAATGGCATCCGGGTCTTCGTTAGCTTCCTGCTTGAGCAAGACCTGGCCAGTGGACCGACCGTCGATATCGCTACCCGGGGTGGGCGTCGAGCGGCGACGGTACTACCCGATGGCAGGATTCGGGTTTCGATGGGTCCCGCGGCAATCGGAGATCGCTGGGTGGTTGTCACTACTGTTGACGGAGCTGACTTCAAGGCCTTAACGGTGGACGTGGGCAACCCTCACGCCGTGAGTTTCGTGGATGATCTTGATGGGCTCTCTCTCCATGCGGCTCCACGCTGGGACCCAGCTGAGGAGTTTCCTCAGGGGGTCAATCTAGAGTTTGTACGCCACCTTGGCCCTCAACACGTCAGCATGCGCGTGTTCGAACGGGGCGTCGGCGAGACCCGCTCCTGCGGTACGGGAACTGTCGCCGCTGCAGCGGCGGCCCGGGCGCTTGATCAAGATCAGATCTCATTGCCGGTGACTTACCGCGTCGACGTGCCCGGCGGCACTGTCGAAGTCGAGCTGACCGAGAATGAGGCTTACTTGACGGGACCGGCAGTTCTCGTAGCGCACGGTGAGCTCGCCCTGCCCGACCGCAAAACCCTCGAAACTCATCTTCCCAACTCGACCGCGTCGGGCGCCTCCCGGCCGGCCTAACGAACAGGAGCCGCCCATGTCTGTCCTTGACGCGTTTTCGCTGTCCGGAAAAGTCTCTGTGGTCACCGGCGCCAACCGCGGCATCGGTCGCGCGCTTGTCACAGCTCTGGCAGAGGCCGGCAGCGACGTCGTGCTATTGGTTCGCAACACCGATGGATCGGCAGCGGTGGTGAGCGACCTGGAGCGTCTCGGTGTCACCGCAATCGCAGTCAGCGCAGATGTGACCGTGGCCGACCAGGTGCGGCGTGCCGTCGGTGAGGTGATGGACCGACTTGGTCAAGTTGACGTCTTGGTGAACAACGCCGGCGCCTGTATTCACCGGCCATCACTCGAGGTCACAACCGAGGAGTGGCAGTTCGTCATGGATGTCAACGTCAACGGTGTCTGGAACTGCTCCCAGGAGTTCGGCCGGCAGATGGTGGCGCAGCACAGCGGCGCAATCATCAACATCGGCTCGATTTCGGCCAATATCGTCAATCGGCCACAGTGGCAACCGGCGTACAACGCCTCAAAGGCTGCGGTTCACCAACTCACGCGGTCGCTGGCGGCTGAGTGGGCACCGCACGGTGTTCGGGTCAACGCCCTGGCACCTGGTTACATCAAGACCGAGATGGCGCCGGTCGACAGGCCGGAATTCAAGCGCTACTGGATCGAAGATGCGGCGATGCAGCGCTATGCGATGCCGTCCGAGCTGGGACCGAGCGTGGTCTACCTTGCCTCTGACGCGTCCTCATTTATGACAGGTGAGGTTGTGGTCATTGACGGCGGCTACACGCTTTTCTGAGCTTGTTTGCTGAGATTTGGGTACGGGGGCTCATCGCAAGCATGAAAAACGTCGCTGCCCATTGTCACGCCGTGAGATTCTGGTTGGGAGATGACACTTCCACGACGAGACTCAGAGTTTCACTCCGAACCAGCTGACGAGTTGCTCATCGAGCGGCTCGAACCTGATCCATCAGGCGTAGCCGGCTTCCAGGGAGATCAGCAAGAGCTCGAAGATCGGCTCTCGCTGCGCCGGGTCGCCGGGATGTCGACCGAGCTTGCCGACATTACGGAGGTCGAGTATCGGCGGCTACTCCTCGAGCGGATAGTGCTGGTCAGCGTATGGACCACGGGCAGCGAGGTAAGTGCTGAGAACTCGATCGCAGAACTCAAACTGCTTGCCGAGACCGCAGGCTCTCAGGTCCTCGAAGGCCTGATCCAACGCCGGGATCGACCAGATCCTGCCACCTACATCGGGCGCGGCAAGGTCGCCGAGTTACGCGATGTGGTGGTCGCGACGGGCGCAGACACAGTCATCTGTGACGGCGAGCTGACGCTGGCGCAGCTGCGCAATCTGGAGGATCGGGTTGGTGTCAAGGTGATCGACCGGACCGCGCTGATCCTGGACATCTTCGCCGCCCACGCGAAGAGTGTTGAAGGCAAGGCCCAAGTGGAGCTCGC
>JBKPEY010000655.1:0-1952 GCA_046744405.1 Actinomycetota bacterium | reverse complement strand
ACGTGTCTATCGCGCCGCTGGTACTGGTCTTCGCTTTCCTCCAGTGCATCTGGTTCAAGGTATCGCGGAGACGGGCATCAAGGGCTGATCACGATCCGCGGATGGCGCAAGTCGAGCTCTTGCTAGCGCCGAAGGTGTGATGACAGGATGCCAGGAACAGCGGGGGATCAGGATCGGGCGTCGTCCAGCGCCACACAGCTTCAACCGCCCACGGGCGAGCAAGGAGGAGCAGTGCAATCGAGACTGAAGATGACGGCAGTGGTCCTCATCGCTCTGGCCCTGACTTTGACCATGGGCGCCTGCACCAAGAAGAACCAGACGGCGGCCCCCGCCGGGAGTGCTTCGGGCGGCGGCGCCGGAGGGACCGTCAAAGTGGCATTCGTTCCCAAGCTGCAGGGCATCCCTTACTTCGAGGCAATGAACGCCGGTGGCAAGGAGGCTGCTAGCAAGCTCGGCAATGTCCAGTGGCTGTACCAGGGGCCCACAACCGCGGACGCCGCGGCGCAGGCAGACGTCGTCAACAGCTACATCCAGCAGAAGGTGAGTGCGCTGTTCATCGCGCCAAACGATCCTGACTCCATGGCGCCATTGATCAAGCAAGGAATCGATGCCGGGATCAAGGTCGGCACCTCAGACACCGATGCGCCGAACTCCGAACGGGAGCTGATGGTGCTGATGGCATCGGCCGAGGGCATCGGCCAGGCGGATACCGACGCGCTGATGAAAGCCATGGGTGGCAAGGGGAAGTTCGCCATTGTGTCCTGCGGTGAGACCGCGGCGCAGCTGAACCAGTGGATCGCTGAGATCAAGAGGTATTCAAAACAGAAGTACCCAGACGCCGAATTGGTTGACACCGTGTACGCCGGTGAGGATGTCGCGAAGGCGACGCAAATGGCGACAGACCTGATGAATGCCCACCCAGACATCAAGGGATTCGTGGGCGTCTGCTCGACGGCGGGGCCCGGTGTGGCGCAGGCGGTGGACAATGCGGGAAAGGTTGGCAAGGTCTTCACCGTCGGGATGGGTACACCCAACGACATGAAGAAGTACCTCAATGACGGTTCGGCGTCCGCCGGCGTCTTGTGGGACGCGAAGGCTCTGGGCTGTCTGACCGCTTGGGCTGGGCAGCAGTTGGCGCAGGGCCAGCAGTTCCAGCCGACCCAGAAGGTCGACGCCTGCAGCCTTGACAGCGTCACCTACGACCCCTCGACAAAGATCCTGCTGATGGGCAAGCCGCTGACCTACACCAAAGACAACGTCGGGGACTACAACTTCTAACTCATGCGAGCACCGGAGGCCACCCGACAAACCGCGATGTCCTCTCGGAGGATCTGATGACGACAGCGTCGACCGGTGATGGAAGGGCCGGGGGGTCAGCGCGACTAGCTCAGGACCAGGAGTCCGGGGAAGTCCCTATGCAGCACGCTTCGGAGACC
This sequence comes from Actinomycetota bacterium, assembly GCA_046744405.1. Classification (GTDB taxonomy): domain Bacteria; phylum Actinomycetota; class Actinomycetes; order Propionibacteriales; family Propionibacteriaceae; genus Microlunatus. Next base: position 516 of record JBKPEY010000655.1, on the reverse strand, counting down.
GCGACTCCGGAGCATCGCACAACCCGGCTGCAGATGACCGACATCTCCAAGCGCTTCGGGGCGGTACGCGCGATCCGTCACGCCGACATGATGGTCGACGTGGGGCGAGTGCTAGCTGTGGTCGGCGAAAACGGTGCCGGTAAATCAACCTTGATCAAGATCTTGTCGGGCGCCGTTATTGCCGACACCGGAACCATTACCTACGAGGGCCGGCAGGTATCGATCCGGTCAACTTCGGACGCGATGGCTCTTGGGATCGCAACGGTCTATCAGGAGCCGCAGCTGTTCAGTGAACTCACGGACACCGAGAACATCTTCATGGGCAGGGAGATCCGTAAGGGCGGGCGCATCGACTGGCCTGCCCAAACGCGCAACGTTGTCGATCTCCTCGCGCTGCTGGAATTGCCGCCACGGTACGCGACCGCCGTTGTCGGGGACCTGTCCATCGCCGAGCAACAGCAAGTGTCGATCGCCAAGGCCTTGGCTGGCGATGCCAACATCCTTATCCTCGACGAG
>JBKPEY010000082.1:0-1790 GCA_046744405.1 Actinomycetota bacterium | reverse complement strand
ATATCGCTCTCGGCTCATGGTCTACGGCGGCCAGAGCTACCTCGGCCTCCGCAAGGACCTGCTTCGGCAGCTCCGGGTGGCGGCGGGTGATCAGGTACAGATCGAACTCGTCGAGGATCTCCAGGAGCGGGTCGTCGTCGAACCGCCGGAACTCACCGAAGCGCTTGCCCAGAACCCAGCAGCTCAAGCCGCGTACCAGAAACTGCCCTTCACGCATCGCAATGAGTACGCACGCTGGATCGACGAGGGCAAGAAACCCGAGACCCGGGCCGACCGGGTTGCCAAGACAATCAAGCGGCTGACCGCGCCTCGCTGAAACTCAGTCGCTGAGACCGAGGAGCGCGTTTTCGATCACCTCGGTGATTGCTGGGTGAATCCAGTACTGACGGCGGGCCACCTCCGGTGCCGGCTGCTCGAAACTCATTGCCTGGATCAGCGGCTGAATCAGCGCCGACGCCTGCGGCCCGACCACGTGCGCACCGAGAAGCAACTTGGAATGGGCATTCGCGATGATTTTGACGAAATGGTCGGTGTCTTCCATGGCCCAGCCGTATGCGGTGTCCCCGTAGTCCTGCTTCGAGACCACGTAGTCGATCCCCCGCTCAGCGGCCTCCACCTCCGACAGGCCTACCGATGCCACCTGTGGCATGGAGAACACTGCCCGCGGTACGAACCGCCGATCGTTGCTGATCATCGACTCCGGATGCAGCAGGTTGTGTTGCACAACCCTTGCGTCGCTATTGGCGATATGTTTCAGCTGCTCTCGAGAGGACACGTCGCCGAGCGCGAAAACGCCATCGGCAGTGGTTTTCTGGTACGGGTCGACCACGATGAGACCATCGTCATCGACATCTATCCCGCCGCGCTGCGGGTCCATGGTGTCGCCGTTCGACGTTCGCCCGGTGGCAACCAGTAGAACGTCGGCACTCACGGGTTCAGGCTGGTCCTCCAGGCTCTTCACATGCACTCGTACGCGTCCGTCGTCTGTGCTCTCAACGCTCGTCACACTGGTGTTCACCCGGACATCGACTCGTCTGCCCAGAAGATCGGTGAATCGTTTGGCAACCTCCGGGTCCTCCCGGCCCAGCATCACCTCGGAGCGGTTCAGCACGGTGACCGATGTTCCGAATGCGGAGAAGACGTGGGCGAACTCGGCGGCGATGTACCCGCCGCCGATGATGATCATGGATTCTGGCAGCTCAGGAAGCCGCATCACCGTCTCAGAGGTATGGAACTCCACCGAGCTCAGACCGGGCAGATCGGGAATCACTGGGCGGCTGCCAGCGGCGATGACGATCCGGTCCGCGGTAATCGTTTCCGGCGCTCCGACGTCCAGCTGCCGTGGCCCTACAAACCGCGCCCACCCATCAAAGACGGTGACATTATGGCTTTGTTGCCGATAGGTCCGGCCGTTGGCGGCTTTGGGATCAATGCGGCCGAAAATGCGTTCCTGGATCTCTCGCCATCTAACTCCCCGAAGGTCTACGTCAACGCCGAGTCTGGTGGCCTGATTCGTCAAGGCGGCAAGATCGGCAGGATAGACGAACATCTTGCTAGGGATGCAGCCAACGTTGAGGCAGGTCCCGCCGAAGGTGCCCATCTCGACCAACGCCACATTGAGACGGTCAAACCGCTCGTCGATGATCGAATTCCCGGACCCGGTGCCGATGATGCAAAGGTCAAAGTGTCGCACGCCGCCATCGTGCCAGCAGGTTCCTAGCGTTACTGCTCAGTAGCGCTTGCCGCGTACCAGAAAAACGGGACACCATAAGGCAGTGGGTGGCACAAGC
>JBKPEY010000171.1:0-4603 GCA_046744405.1 Actinomycetota bacterium | reverse complement strand
TTGAGTAAGAGTGAGTTCGTCGAACCAGACGGTCCACGTTGGGTCCAGGTGACCGCGGACGCGTACGCGGTACTGCATGGGCGATGCATCCCGGGTAGTCATGCCGGCCTCCTGATGCGCAGGCGGAATGAGTGGCGACGCCGATTCACGATCACCTGATTAGCGGCAATGCTTTGAGCCGTTGTGTCGATTGTGGTCAGAGATGAGCCAGATTTGGGCGAATTCATGGCCGTTTGGGCGCTTGTGATCGCAAACGATCCTCCGGTTGAAGCCCGCAGTGGGACATCCTGACACTTGTAATGGGCGACAGCGGGATTGAGGCGCGGATAATGGGCATAGTCCCTGATCAGTGAGCTCCTCCACGTCGGCCAAGACCCATATGTGGTCATGGACCTCACTATGGCGCTGGGCCGGGCCATGTCGCGTCCCCCGCAGGATGGAGCCGTGGGTGGAATCGCCTCAGCCGGCTTCGAGATCGACGATGGTGTTGGGTACGTTTGGTTCGTCAGGCGCGCCTAGACCGACGGCGGCGAAGCGATGACGCGTATTCCGGTTGTCATGGACGGAACGCTGCAGGTGGCTGCGGCCGGGAAATCCCCTGGGGTGGTCGTGGGCTCACCCGCCTGGTTTGCCTGGCTGTCCGACGATTCAGCTCGGTCTTTCTCATTTCGTACACCAGCCGGGAACTACACCGCACGCAAGGAGCGCCGGCAGCGCGGCGGCGCCTACTGGGTGGCCTATCGTACGGTTGCGGGTCGCCAGTACAAGAAGTACTTGGGCACGCTCGCTGACCTAACGCCGGAGCATTTGGCTGAGGCGGCCGCGGCGCTTGCTGCGCGCATCGCCGACGCCGCGCCCATCGCAAGCGATAGTGCTACCGGGTCCGGCAGGTCGCCTGGCCAAATGGCCCGGAACGCCGCTGGACTGCTCTTGGCAACCAAACTCTTCGTGCCGCGCCCGCGCCCGGACCTGGTCCAGCGGCCACGGTTGCTTGCCCGCCTGGACGAAGGCCTCGATGAGGGTCGCTGCTCGCTGCTGTCGGCGCCAGCCGGAGCCGGCAAGACCAGCCTGCTGGCCACCTGGGTCACTCGGCTGGACCGCCCGGTCGCATGGCTCGCCCTTGATGAGCGCGACCAGGAAATCCACCAGGTTCTCCGCTACCTCGTCGCTTCCCTCCAGACGATCGCCCCCGAGTGCGGCCGTGCAGCGTTGGCTCTGCTCGATGTGCCGCCAACAGCGCCGCCTGAAGTCGTGCTCACCAGTCTGGTCAATGACATAGCTGCCCTGCCCGGGCGCGCTCTGCTGGTATTGGACGATTACCACCTCGTACGAGAGCCGGCTATCTATACCGCGATTGAGCTTCTCCTCAATAACCTGCCACCGACGCTGCACCTAACGATCGCCACCCGAGAAGACCCGCCACTTCCGTTGCCTCGGCTGCGCGCCAGCAGGCAGATCATCGAGCTGCGTGCAGTGGATCTGAGCTTCAACGTCGAAGAAGCGGCCGCCTTCCTAAGTGCTGGCATGGGGCTTCACCTGACAGAGGAACAAGTCGCTGCGCTGGTCGGACGCACCGAGGGCTGGGCGGCCGGCCTCCAATTGGCCGGGCTTGCCTTGCGCGATCGCAGCGACCCCGCGCCGTTCGTGGAGGCCTTCACCGGCGGACACCGCTTGGTGGTCGACTACTTGATGGCCGAGGTGCTTGAGCGGCAGCCGGTTCCGGTTCGACGCTTTCTGCTCGTTACCAGCGTGCTTGACCGACTGTGCGCTCCGCTCTGTGACGCGCTGCTGGCCGCCGAGCGCGACTCAGCTGACGCGTCGCCAGCCCTTCGTAGCCAGCAGCTCTTGGAGGAGTTGGAGGCGTCGAACCTGTTCCTGGTACCGCTGGACGATGACCGGATGTGGTATCGGTACCACCACCTGTTCGCCGACGCATTGCGCGGTCGGCTGGCCCGGGAGGCCGGCCGAGGCGCGGCCGCATTGCTTCATCGGCAAGCGAGCGTCTGGTTCGGCGGGCAAGTGTTGCTGCCAGAGGCGATCAGTCATGCGTTGGCCGCCGACGCTGTCGAGGATGCGGCGACCTGGATCGAGGCTTTGATGCCATCGATGTTTGTCACGATGGGCATCCACCAGGCGTTAGCCGACTGGCTGACCGCCCTGCCTGAGCCGGTCGTGCGTTCCCGGCCGCTGCTGTGCCTGACGCAGGCCTGGCTACTGATCCACCGGGTAGAACTGGAAGCCGCCGCTGCCTGGGTTGAAGCAGCCGCAGCTGCGCTGCCTGCAGCGCAGAAGGACGCCGATCGCCAATCGCATGGCGCGGTTGCCGCTACCCGCGCCTATCTGGCCACAGTGGGGCTGGCTGGGGTGCCGAAGGACGTCGACGTGTTGGCCGAACAGGCCCTCGCCGACCTGGCACCGAACGACTCAACTTTTCGCGGGGCGGCTTTTCTGAGCCTTGGACAGGCCGCGCTAGCGCTCGGTCAGCTCGACCGAGCGGAAAAGGCATTCACGGAGGCCGCTATGGTCTCTCGAGCGGCCGGCCTCATGCACGGTGCCGTGGTTGCCGCCCTGCAACAGGTCAACGTTCAGCGACTTCGCGGCGTGCGCCGGCGGGCGTTGGCCAACGGATTGGCAATCCTGGCCTGGGCGGCCGAGCACTACGAACTTCCCAGCCTGGGCCGCCTAAGGACCGTTATGGCCGATCTGTTGCTCGACGCGAATGACGTGGCAGGCGCCCAGCCGTTGGTAGTCGAGGGCTTGCGCGCGCCGCGAGAGTACGGGAACCCGCCGCCGCTAGTGATACTCGCAAGCCTTCCCATCATCCGACTGCGTCTGGCCGAAGGCGATGCAGCCGCCGCGGCGGCTGTGCTGAGTGATGTACGGCCGCTGGTCCAGCACGGGCCGTTCGGCGTTCTGGCGCCGCTAGTCGACGCCGCCGAAGCACGGGTACGCCTGGCGGTCGATGAGGCGACGGCGGCGCTCGCTTGGGCCGGTGCCGTAGATCAGACGGCGCTGCCAGATACGCTCAGGTGGGGGGTGCCCGGCGTCGAAGCCACTGTTCTCACGCCGCTGCGGATCCTGGTTGCGCAGGGCCGAGCAAAGGCCGATGGCGCTCTTCTTCACGAGGCAGAGCGCCGGTTGGCCACCGCCTGGCAACTGGCCGAGCAGCAAGGGATCGGCTGGCTACGCGTTCCGCTACATATCGCTTCGTCGCTGATAGCCGGAGCCCGTGGTGATCATGACGCGGCGCTTCGGTCGCTGGCAGCAGCGGTCGCCGAAGCTGAGCCGGAAGGCCTGATCAGACCGTTCCTTGACGAGGGGGCACCGATTGCCGCGTCGCTGGCCGACTTGCGAGCCACCAGCCGGAACGTTCATAAGTCGGCAGTCGGTACGTCAGCGGACTACCTCGACGCACTGCTTGCCGCCTTCACTGGCCAGAAACCGCCGCCTCCTCACACGCTCGTGCAGACGCCTTCCGTCGTGACTGGTTTTCACCCTGGAGTGACGGCCGAGCCCCTCAGTGCACGTGAGCTGGATGTACTGCGGCTACTCTCCGACGGACGGTCCAATGCTGAGATCGCCCGGAACTTGTTCGTGGAGCAGAGCACGGTCAAGACACACCTGATTCATCTGTACCGCAAGCTGAACGTCAGTAGCCGCACGCAGGCGATTTCCCGTGCCCGGACAGTCGGGCTGCTGGACTGACCTGTCCAGCCCGCGCGGGACCTCGCTACGGGCCTAGCTCCACCGTTTCTCCACCCTCTGGTGGACGCGGACGCCGTACGCCGAACCCTAAATTGATCTTGGAATCAGCCATCGGGGGCGTGCGAAAGACGATTCGCCGCCACCTCAATCGCGAAAGGATCAAAACGATGACGATCACTCTCCCGGCTTTCACACCACTGGAAGAAAGCCTGTTCCTGACGCTCTGCGCCCGGGCACTCGACAATCGCTCAGCACAGCCCATCCTTGGCGACGCCATGGCCGACGAGATCGTCCGCAAGCTCGACTATGACTACCAGGCGCTGCATATCAGTACGGACCTCATGCTCAACGCCACACTCCGCGCCAAGAAGCTGGACGAGGTCGCGTCGAGGTTCCTTGCCCGCCACCCGAACGCGGTGGGACTGGACCTGGGCGCGGGGCTCGACACCCGCGCAGTCCGCCTCGCCCCGCCGTCCACTGTCGATTGGTACGACGTCGATTTGCCTGCGGTTGCTGCCGCTCGCGAACGTCTGATACCGGATCGCCCACATGCTCATGTCGTCGGAGCAGACGTCCGGGACTCAGAGTGGCTGGACGCCGTCCCAAGTGATCGGCCAGCCATGGTCGTCGCCGATGGCTTGATGGGGTTCCTCAGCCGGGACGAGTTTGTTTCCCTGCTGAACCGGATCATCAGCCACTTCCCCAGTGGAGAAATGGTCTTCAATAGCTACACCCCATTCACCATCTGGGTGGCCCATCACGCTCCTGGCACCAAGACCGTCGCCGACCTCGTCAAGTTCCCCGGCTTCAAGGACCCGCACGAGCCCGAAAGCTGGAACCCCAAACTGAAACTGATCGAGGAAATCCTGCTCAGCCGGGACCTGGCCAAGGTTCCGTC
>JBKPEY010000489.1:0-2677 GCA_046744405.1 Actinomycetota bacterium | reverse complement strand
TTTGGCCACGGCCGGGCGATATCCCACGATGCAGCGCAGCGGTTCCGTGAATTCGTCGCGCGCGGGTAGCGGCAACCTTGCTCGATCGTGGGTTTGAGATATCGCACACATGACGACAGTCGGTGGCAGGATGCCCCTCGTGGTCGCTCTCCAGATTCACGGCGTCTCGGAATCCACTCGCCGTACGCTCTCAGCCGAGGCGAGAGCTCGCAACGAGTCGCTGCAGGAATATCTTCTCGAACTGCTTGATCGTGAGGCGCACGACATCGACAACCGCCGGCTTCTTGAGGCGCAGCCGGTTGATTTTGTGAAGCTCATTCACCCCGACCGAGTACACCAGCCGACCTAGTCCAGCCCGCACCGGATCCCGATGTAATCAAATCGGGACGATTATCGTGGGCTCGTGACCGCCCTGATGGGCCTCGAAGCCCGACTCCGTCTCGCCCGGCTCTACCTCTGTACGGACGCTCGGGAGCAACAAGGCGACCTGATGAGTTTCCTGCAAGCGGCGTTTGCCGGCGGCGTGGACATCGTGCAGATTCGCCAGAAGGACATGCGGCCGGAGGCCGAATTAGAAGCTCTGGAGATTGCGCGGCAGGCGGCCACGCCGTACCAGGCGATCGTATGCGTCAACGACTCAGCTGAGCTGGCCGGACGGTTCCAGGCCGACATGTTGCATCTCGGTCAGACCGACGGGCCATCGGCAAAGGCCCGCCGATACCTGCATCAGTGGGCGCTGCTCGGCCGCTCGACGCATGCGCCCCGGCAGACCGACAAGGCGATCAAGGACGAAGGCGTCGACTACTTCTGCGTCGGGCCGGTTTATGCGACCTCCACCAAACCCGATTACGACCCGGTGGGGCTGGACCTGGTTCGGTACGCCGCCCGAAAAGCGCCCGTCGCGTCGATCAAATCGAAGCCATGGTTCGCCATCGGCGGGATCTCCATGGACAATATCGACGACGTGATCAACGCCGGCGCTCGGCGGGTATGCGTGGTGCGGGCCATTACCCAGGCTTCCGACCCGCAGGACGCGGCCGACCGGCTCAGCCGCCGACTGCGAGCCGCCTGGAAGGCTGACCCCGCGATGGAGCAATACGTCTTCCAGGCACTCTCGTAGGCTGCTAGAACTCGCGGGAATCTTGGTTCGATCGCTGGTCAACATCCCACGCTGCGTGGGATACCCACGCTGTGCAGGGCGTGCATGCCATGTACAGCGTGAGCAAACTGGATACAGGTTCGCGGCTGGCCGACGCTGGACAGTTCTTGCGGTTTGATCCCCGAGCTGCCACTGATGAGAAAACTAAAACTCGCGGCGTACGGCTGCCTCGGCCAGCGCCGTCAGGCCGGCACGGCCTTCCTCGGTGATCTCGGTATCGTGCAACGCCTTGAGGGCGCGCTCGTGGTTCTCATTGATCATCACCTCAACCGCGTCCCGCGCGCCCGACTCAGTGATCAGCTCTTGCAGCTCACCGATGCCGGCGTCATCGAGTCCAGGATCGCCCAGTTTTTGAACGAGTAGCTTCTGGCCGGCGTCGCTAGCGTGGGCGTAAGTGTGCGCAACAAGCACTGTGCGCTTGCCCTCTCGAAGATCATCTCCGGCCGGCTTGCCGGTGATCTGTGGATCCCCGAACACGCCCAACAGGTCATCGCGGAACTGGAAGGCGCGCCCGAGCGGTGAGCCGTATGCGCCTAGGGCAAAGTACATCTCGTCGTCGCCACCACCCAGCGCCGCACCTATCTGGCACGGCCGTTGCACGGTGTATCGAGCCGCCTTGTACTCCACCACGCGGCTGGCATCGTCCAATGCGAGTTCGATCGTCGGCCGTAGCGAGCCGATTGCCGGTGCTCGCTGCCGCAAGGGGTGGGCTTGAGCCACCATGTCCAGATATTGCCCGCACGTCACTTCAGTACGCATCGCCTCGACGATCGGCAGCGCTCGCTCGAGTGCGGACTGCTCTAAACCAGCGCCGTGCAGCATCTGGGCGGACCACATCACAAGCAGATCCCCCAGCAGGATTGCACCTGCCTTGCCGAAAGCTGCCGAGTCGCCCAGCCAACCCGCGTTGGCATGCAGCGCTTCGAACTGGCGGTGAGCGGCAGGACGTCCCCGACGCAGATCAGAGGAGTCCATCAGATCGTCGTGTACCAAGGCACTCACATGGAGCACATCGAGGCTTCCTGCCGCTGCCAGCAGCGGCTTGAGTTCCTCATCAGACGGGATTCCAGCCGCTGCCACATAGCCCCAGACGCAGAATGCGGGCCGCATGCGCTTGCCACCGCAGAGCATCTGGCTGGCCATCAGATGCACCGGCACAAGCTCAGGTCCCATCGAGTCGAGCACCGCTGACTGCTCGGTGAGGAAAGCGCTGATTTGCGCCGACACCACATCCCGAAAAGCCTGTGCTAGTGGCACTTCGGGATCCAGTACGGCCTCCGCGCTCGTTACCAGCGGTTTATTGACCACATGATGAGCCTACGAAGTCCGGCTATGAACTCTTCCTTAGGGTGTTCGCATGCCGGGCCGCGAACGCCTTTGGCGCCCGCGTACGCCCAGCATCGCGGATCTACTGGCGGCTGGTCATCAACCACTGTTCTCCTTTGAGTTCTTCCCGCCCAAGGATGAGATCCAACAGCGCCAGCTCTGGCAGACGGTTCGGGAGCTCGAGTCGCTCGG
>JBKPEY010000352.1:0-6550 GCA_046744405.1 Actinomycetota bacterium | reverse complement strand
AAGAAACGGTTCAGGCGGGCTTCGAGCAATCGCCGGTCATCGTGCATGAGGTCCTCGTCGGCGTCGGGGCGCGGTTCAACTCACACTAATTCAAACGATTGGACTTTGACCATGGCAGTCAGTCCATGAGCAGTACCGACGGCCGCGGGGAGAGGAAATGGTCGAGGACAAGCGCCGCTGCACCCTGAGCGGCGACGTGCTCGCCGACCGCGGAGCCCTCGACGATCAGGGGCTGCCGGGCAGCTACCAGCTGCGGCTGGATCAATTCGGGCAAGACGGCCAAGACCCGGCTGCTGATCCGCGACCAGATCGGTCCCCCGAGCACCACTCGATCGACGTCGAGGGCGTTCACTAGCACCGCCAGGCCGGCGGCGAGCGCGGTCGCAGCCTCGTCGATCAGCTGCAGGCAGGCAGCCTCGCCGGCGTACGCCCGCTCGCACAGCGTCGTCAAGACCTCGTCGACGGCCACGAAGTCCTCGAGCGAGACGGTGCTAGTGATCAAGCCGCGTCGGATGGCGCGCGCCACGAACGCGCGGGGCAGGCACGCCGCGGCCAGCGTGCCTGGCTGGCCAACACCGAGGTCTTCGGCGCCTGGGTCGACAAGGATGTTGCCGATCTCGCCGATGTTGTTGCTGGCACCCCGGAGCACCACGTCGTCCATCACCACCCCGGCCCCGACCCCGGAGCCCAGATAGCAGAAGACATAGTTGTGCCGGGCGCCCGCGTGAGCCCAGCGTTCGCCGGTGGCTGCAGCGGTTACATCCTTGTCCACCAGCACGTGCAGGCCCGTGGCGGCATGCAGGTCAGCGCGAAGTCGGACCTTTTCCCAACCGGCCAACTGGGGAGGTTGCAACAGCACGCCTTCCACGACGTCCAGCGGGCCAGGCGCGGCGACCCCAAGGCCCAGCACCGCCGCGGGCTTGATGCCGGCGGCGGTGACTAGCTGGGTCACCTGATCAGCGATGGCGGCTACCACGTGCTCCGGCCGACGGGCCTCCAGGGTGCGACGGCGAGTGTATTGGCGGACCCTGCCCTCGATGTCGATCACGACGTAGGTCAAGGTCGCCGGGTCGACATGGACGCCGACGGCGAACCTGGCTGACGGCTCGACCCGCAGCAACGTTCTGGGCTTCCCGCGAACGGCCGACTGCACCCGGCCGCTCTCCACGATGAGCTCCTGGTCCAGCAACCGGCGGACGATGTTGCTCACGGTCTGTGCGGTCAGACCGGTCTCTGCGACCAGCTCAACCCTACTGATCCCACCCGAGCTCCGGCGGATCGCGTCGAACACCACGGTCTGGTTGAAGTCGCCCAGCCGGGTGAGGTTGGAGCCGCGTCCCATTTGGGCTCCTTCCGATCCGCGGAGTCGGTGAGGGTCAGGGTGGTTGACCGACGGGAGGAGCGTACCGTACGCTCGATGAGGAATAACTCTATCGAAGTGACGTAATCGTTACCAGCTAAATCGGGCGTTGCTCTCGCCCGAAGATTCACAGTCAGTCCGGTCTCCGTCGGGCAGCAGTCCTTGGCAGCGAGTTCGAGGCTGGCCGAGAAACGAGGAGAGACGTGCGCAGACGTGAGTTCATCCTGACCGCCGCAGGATTGGGAGCCGCCGTCGGCTTGGCAGCGTGCGGCAAGAGCCAAAGCAGCAGCACCACTCCTGGTGCGGCCGCGAGTGGCGGGGCGAGTGGCGGAGAGATTACCGGCGAGGTCAAGGTGACCTTCCAGCAGTTCGGCAACTCGAAAGTTCAGGCGAATTTTCTGAACGGGTGGGCGAAGAAGTTCACCGCCGCCCATCCGCAGGCGACGGTGAAGCTGCAGCCGATCGTCGCATCCGAGAACGACTACTACACCAAGCTGCAGCTGTCGATGCGCTCGCCTCGTACCGCGCCGGACATGTGCTACGAGGACACGTTCCTGATCAACTCCGACATCTCCGCGGGCTACCTCACAGCGCTGGATGACCGGTTGAACGGCTGGGCCGACTGGAGCCAGTTCAACGAAAAGGCTAAGGGTGCGGCTCAGGCGCTCGACGGCAAGACCTACGGCATTCCCGATGGCACCGACGTCCGGGCGCTCTGGTACAACAAGAAGCTGTTCGCCCAGGCGGGGCTGCCGGAAACCTGGCAGCCGAAGAGCTGGAACGACGTCATGACAGCTGCCCAGACGATCAAGTCCAAGGTCCCGGACGTGATTCCGCTGAACATCTACGCTGGCACGGGAGTAGGTGAGGCGGCATCGATGCAGGGCTTCGAGATGCTGCTTTACGGCGCTCCCAACGGCACCCTCTTCGACAAGAACAGTCAGAAGTGGGTGGTGGGCTCGAAGGCCTTCGTGGATGCGTTGACTTTCATGCAGCAGGTTTACGACAACGGTCTCGGCCCCACGGCCCAGCAGACCCTGGCGCCCACCTGGGCCAACACCGTAGGCCAGGAGTTGCTGCCCAAGAGCAAGCTGGCCATCGACCTCGACGGCAGCTGGTTGTCGAACAACTGGCTCGAGACTGGTGCCGCGCCGTGGCCACAGTGGCATAGCACACTGGGCAACGCGTACATGCCAACCCAGAACGGCGAAGGCAGCGGCAAGATCACGATGTCCGGCGGCTGGACGTGGGCGATTCCGAAGAACGCCCAGAACGCCAACGCAGCCTGGGAGTTCATCAAGATGCTCACCTCTAAGGAGGGTGAGCTGGAGTACGACATCAAGCAAGTCCAGATTCCCGTCCGGACCGATGTAGCCAAGGATCCCAGCTACCTGAAGGCCAACCCGACGAACGAGTTCTTCTCCAACCTCGTGGAGAGCACGATCTATCGGCCGGCCTATGCCGAGTACGCCAAGATCTCGCTCCTGATCCAGCAGGCAACAGAGAAGGTGGTCACCAAGACCGCGGCACCGGACGCGGCCGCGAAGTTCTACGACAACGGCGTCATACAGATCGTCGGTCAAGACAAGACCACCACGATTTAATGGCTGCGACTTGGGCCGAGGTCCGCCCCACGGCGCCTCCGGGCGGCACGGCGCCTTCCGGCGGCCGGACTCGGCGGACCCTGCTGCGCGGCCTACCGATCGTCCCGTCCGTGGTGCTGCTCGTCGTCTTCCTGGCCGGGCCGATCGTGTACTGCGTCTACGCAGCCTTCACCAACATGGCGCTCACGGGCCAGGTGGGGACTCAGTTCGTCGGCTTTGACAACTTCACCCGGGCGTTCACCGATCCCGCGTTCATCAACTCGGTCTGGCTCACGATCGTGTTCACCATTGTCTCGGCGATCATCGGCCAGAACGTGCTCGGTATGGTGCTGGCGCTATTGATGCGCTCGGGTCACACCGTCGTGCGAGCGCTGACATCGGCGATAGTCATCGGCGCCTGGGTGCTGCCTGAGGTCGTCGCGGCCTATCTATGGCAGGCCGTGCTGGGGCCGGACGGCTCCTGGAACACTATCAGCGGCTTTTTCCACCTTCCACCGCAGAACTGGCTTTTCACTACGCCAATTCTCGCCGTCTCGATCGCCAACATCTGGCGCGGCACGGCGTTCTCTATGCTCGTCTACTCCGCGGCACTATCGGAGGTGCCGCGCGATCTCGAGGAGGCTGCGCTGGTCGACGGCGCCGGCCGGTTCCGGCTGCTCACCTCCATCACCATTCCCCTGGTCCGGCGGACCATCGCGACCAACCTCATGTTGATCACCCTGCAGACCCTCTCGGTGTTCGGGCTGATCTATACCATGACCAAGGGCGGCCCCAGTGACAAGAGCATGACCCTGCCCTTGTTCGCCTACAACGAGGCCTTCGTCGCAGCCGATCTCGGCTACGGGACGGCGATCGCGCTGCTGCTGTTGCTGATCGGCGGAATCTTCTCGGTCATCTATCTCCGTGCCCTCCGCACATCGGAGCCGGTACGGTGACGGCCGCGGTCACCGCCCAGGCCGGCACCGCCGCCCCGGCAGTCACTCGGATCAGACCCCGTGGACGACCACGGCTATCGGGCCGGCTGTTGGCCAGCTTGATCTTGCTCGTACTGGCCGCAGGCTTCGTGATCCCGCTGCTATGGGTGATCTTCGCGGCCTTCAACGGGGATCCGAGCCAGGGCATCCAGATCATGTGGCCACACCCGTTCACGCTGGACAACTTCAAGGCGGTGATGACGCCCGAGACAACGTACATACCGCTGCTCAACGGTGCCATCCTGTGCATCGGCGGGACCTTGATCACGATGGTGTGCGCGACCCTGGCCGCCTACCCACTGTCGCGCTACCGCTCCCGACTCAAGCGGCCGTTCCTCGTCACCATCTTGTTCTCCACCGGGCTGCCGATTACCGCGATCATGGTGCCGGTGTACGGGCTGTTCGTCCAGCTGGCGCTGGACGACTCGATCCCCGCCACCATGGTGTTCATGGCGACGACGGCGCTACCGATCTCGATCTGGTTGACAAAGAACTTCATGGACGGCGTCCCGATCGAACTCGAGGAGGCGGCCTGGACCGACGGGGCGACTCCGATGCGCGGACTGTTGCGAGTTGTAATGCCACTAATGGCACCGGGTCTGTCGGTCGTCGCGATCTACACCTTCATCGGACTGTGGGGGAACTTCTTCGTTCCGTTCATCCTGCTGCTGACCCCGGAGAAACAGCCGATGTCAGTGACTATCTATACCTTCTTCGGCCAGTACGGACAGGTGGTCTATGGACAGCTCGCGGCATACTCGCTGCTCTACTCGCTGCCCTCGGTGTTGCTGTACCTGGTGCTGAGCCGCCGGCTGGGCGGGGCGTTCGCTTTCGGTGGCAGTGTCAAGGGCTAAGGGGTCAAGGGCTAAGGGGCCAAGGGCTAAGGGGTCAAAGGCTGAGGCCCAGCGCCCGTGGAGCTGCGACACCTTCGTCGCGCTGCCCAACATCACCGCGGACGGCTCCATGCTGCTGGCCAAGAACAGTGACCGGCCCGCAGGAGAATGCCAACCGCTGCGTTACTGGCCACGCCGACAATCGAGCGCCACCTCGTCACTGCGTTTGGCCTACCTGGAAATTCCCGATGTCAAGCAAAGCTGGGCGCACCTCGGGGGCTCACCCCACTGGTGCTGGGGCCATGAGCTAGGACTCAATGAGTGGGGCGTCGGCATCGGCAATGAGGCACTGTTCACCCGTGACCTCGCCGAACACGTCACCCGATCCCGTTCCGGACGGCCACCGCCGGCGGGGATTCTCGGGATGGAACTCGTCCGGCTCGGGCTCGAACGCGCAACCACGGCGCAGGAGGCAGTTCGCACCATCACCGAGCTGGTCGCCGCACACGGCCAGTGGGGATCCGGCGTTCCGGGCCGCCCGATCGAAGAGGGCGCCTATGACAACTCTTATCTTGTCGCCGACCCCCGGGAAGCCTGGGTGATCGAGACCTCCGGTCATCGTTGGGTAGCACGCCAGATACGCAGCGGGACCTACGCCATCTCCAACCAGCCCACCATCCGCACTGAATGGGACCAGGCCAGCCAGGATCTGATCAACCACGCCATCGACGCCGGCTGGTGGCCCGCCGAGAACCGGCCATTCGACTTCGCCCGTGCCTACACCGACCCGGGTACACCACTGCAGGTATCGCATGTCCGGCTGCAACGTTCACGGCAGCTGCTGGCCGACGCAGCGCGTTCGGGCAAGATCGGATTCGACCAGGCAACACGCGTCCTACGTGATCATTACGAGGACACCTTCCTCGGAGGGCCCTACTTCACCGCCGCGCTGCCCGATCTGATGACACTGTGCATGCACGACTCTCCCGCGGGATTCACCTGGGGGAACACCGCTAGCTCCACGATCATGCTCATGCCCGACGATCCCGACCAGCTCCCACACCTGTGGTGGGCGGCGGCCACACCATGCACGAGTGTCTACCTCCCGATCTTCCCCGCAGCCGCCGGCGTGCCGAATGCCCTGGCTCTTCCCGCAGCGACCGTCGTAGCCGAGCGGCCCGAGGACGTAGCAATGGCTAGCTATGACGCGCAGTCCTACTGGTGGCAATTCCAGAAGCTCCTCGACCGTGTCAAAGGAGACGAGCGAGCCTGGACGTTCAACGACCGGCAGCCGCAGGTGCGCCAAGCGTTCGACGCGCTACAGCAACGCTGGGCCGAAGAACTCCCCGACATCCGGCGTGACGCGGTCAAACTCATCCAGGCAGGCGATGTGCACGGCCGCGAACTCCTCACCCTATTCACCGAACGATGCGCAGGCCAAGCGCTGGCAACCTGTACGAATCTCATTGCCGAATTCGACGCCCGGGACAGCCGACCGTAGCGCCCGGTTACATGTCAGGCAATCAGTCGTTCGGTTCCCCTAGCTGCCTTACGGATGGCGCCCCGTTCGTCGAGCCACCCGCCGGCGACGCCGACAACGGGCAGCTTTGCGAGCGTGCGGGCGAAGAGGCCGCCCCGGGGACGTTCGTCGAACAGGTCCTCTAGATCGAGGAAAGTCCTGGCGAGGCGCCACAGGGTGCGGACGACCCGCTGCGCACCTTGTGCCAGGGCGGCCATGTGGCTGGGCGGTTCGCTGGTGTCGCCGGCCGCGGCCTCGAG
>JBKPEY010000291.1:0-16895 GCA_046744405.1 Actinomycetota bacterium | reverse complement strand
TTTCTCGCTTGGTCGACCAACGACGCTAGACCGCCCAGCTCGCTATCGTGCCTGGCCTTGATCTCCATGCCAGCGTGAGCAGCGCCTTCGGAGATCAAGTCGTTGATTTGATCCATGCTGCGGCCGCGCAGGTAGTTACCTTTGTGCACGATCTCGACGACATCGGCGCCGAGGGCGGCGATCTCACCAAGGCGTACGAAGACATCGTCGGTGCGATCACCCGCGGTACCGACACCAAGCAGCAACCGGCCCTGCGGCGTGCGAATCCCATTCATGATCTCCAGCAGAGCCTCGAGCCCAGCCTCGTTGTGCGCCAAGTCGATCACGACACTGATCGTTCCGCTGGTGATCGGGACCGTCCAGATGTTCATCCGCCCCGGGTTGTACTCGTTGGGATCAAACGACCGCAGACCGTCGGCGACCTGTTGAACAGAAAAGCCCAGCGCCAAGGTGGCCGAGGTGACCGCGAGAACGTTCTCCACATTCACCTTGCTCAGGCCGGCCAAAGTCATCGGCACATCGATCACCTCGACGACCTGGAGTGGGTCAGCGCGCGGCTCAATCGCACAGATCCAGCCGTCGAGCAGCGTGGTCATTCGGCCGCCTTCGGAAAGCACGCTGCGGCCGGCGGGCGAGTCCGGGTCCAGAGTGAACACCCAGATCTGAGCTTTGGTGCCAAGCCGCATAGCGAATGTTCGCGGGTCGTCGGCGTTCAGTACGCACCAGCCGTCCGGCTTGGTGATCTTGGTGATTACCGCCTTAACCTCAGCGAGCTGGTCGAGGGTGTCAATGCCGCCCAGCCCGAGATGGTCGGCGCTGATGTTGGTCACCACCGAGACGTCGTTGTAGGCGACACCAACACCGCGGCGCAGGATCCCGCCGCGTGCGGTCTCGGTGACCGCGAGCTCCACCCCGGGGTGACGGAGCACCCGGCCAGCTCCACTGGGGCCCGAGAAGTCGCCCTCCTCAACCAACTTCCCGTCGATGTAGACCCCATCGGTGCTCGACCAGCCCACCGACTTGCCGGCTCTGCGCGCGACATGTCCGATCATCCGAGCCGTTGTTGTCTTGCCGTTGGTTCCGGTGATCGCTACCACGGGAATCCGCGGCCTGATCAACTGCGGAGCCGAACCGAGTGGAGCGGTGGCGAGGTCAGCACCCGCAGCGGTGATCATGTTCGGGACTGTCATGGGGTTGCTGGCGATGGTGTCAAGCACACGAGCCAGCCCGTACGCCATCGCCTCGGCCCGTCCGGCATTGCGCCAGGGATACGCCACGATGAGCTGATTTACCGACTGTCCGGTTCGAGTACGAACGGCCAGCCGTGTCACACCGCCGGCGCGGGCGATCTGGCGGACGATCTCGGTGAGCAGCCGTGTCGCGAAGCGCTGCCGGAACGCCGTCCCCGCGGCTCCGGGACGCGGCTTGCCCAAGCCCAGCCCGATCCCAAGATCACGAGCCGCGGTATCGGGCAGAGCCATGAGTTCACCGACGTCGAGCGTGAGCTTCGCCGCCGGTCGCGGAAAGTACAGGTTGGGGCCGTCAAGTAGCCGGAGTTCGACCAGAGAGCGGGAGGAGGCTGCGGTGGCCATTCGGTCCTTCAGGCGCCAGTGGAGTGCAAGCCGCCGTCAACGTGGATCATTTCGCCGGTCGTCTTCGGAAAGAAGTCGCTGAGCAGCGCCACAACCGCCCGGGATGTTGGCGTGATGTCTTTGGGATCCCACCCCAGCGGCGCTCGTTGGCCCCACACCTCATTGAAGGAATCCGCGCCGCTGATCGCCTTCTTCGCCAGCGTTTCCAACGGACCCGCGGCGACCAGATTGACCCGTATCCCCTCTGGTCCCAGGTAGCGTGCGAGATAGCGACAGGTGCTCTCCAGTGCTGCCTTCGCTACACCCATCCAGTCATAGACCGGCCAGGAGACGGTTGCGTCAAAGGTCAGCCCGACCACTGATGCAGGCTCAGCCAGCAGCGGCTTGCAGGCCATAGTCAATGACGCCAAGGAGTAGGCCGACACCTGCAGTGCGGTGCCGACATCGGACCACGGCGTACTCAGAAACTTCCCGCCCAGCGCGGTCTCTGGGTTGGCGAAGGCCAGCGAATGCACCAGGCCATCGAGATGGTCCAGATGCTCGCCGAGCTGGGCTGCCAGGCCGGTCAAGTGATCTTCATTGGTGACGTCGACTTCCAGCAGTAGCGGCACCGGGTCAAGCTTCTTGATCACCCGCGCGGTCAGGCTCATGGCCCTGCCGAAGTTTGAGACCACCACCGTTGCACCCTCGGCCTGGGCCGTTTTGGCGACATGAAAGCCGATCGAGGTGTCCAGGGTGACGCCGGCAACAAGGATGTTCTTGCCCTCGAGAATGCCCACAGTTTGTCCTTTCAGTGCTTTATGTCAATGGGCTTCATGTCAATGGGCTTTATGTCAATGGACTCTATGTCGGCGGGCTCCATGCCAGCGGGCTCCATGTCAGTGGCCCATCCCCAGGCCGCCGTCGACCGGGATCACTGCGCCGGTGATGTAGCTGGCAGCGTCGCTGACAAGGAACTCGATAGTCCCCCCAACATCGTCGACCGAGCCGAATCGGCCGAGGGGGATCTGCTCGGCATACTTCTTGATCAGCTCATCGCCTAACTCAGCCGTCATATCGGTCTCGATGAAGCCGGGCGCGATGACATTCGCCGTAATACCGCGCGATCCCAGCTCGCGCGCAAGCGAGCGCGCCATCCCCACCAGCCCGGACTTCGAAGCCGCGTAGTTCACCTGTCCAGCAGAGCCCATCATGCCGACCACCGAAGACAGGAAGATGATCCGCCCGAATTTCCCGCGAATCATCGGTCGCGCAGCCCGACGAGCGACCCGGAAGGCACCGCTGAGATTGGTCGCGATCACCGAATCCCAGTCCTCATCAGACATCCGCATGAGCAAGGTGTCCCGAGTGATTCCGGCGTTCGCGATCAGCACCTCGACAGCTCCGAGGCTGGACTCAACCTGGGCAAACGCTGCCTCAACCTGGGCGGGATCGGTCACATCGCATTGCACGCCGAGCACGTCGGCGGGCACATCGCCGCTGCGGTACGTGGCAGCCACTCGATGCCCGGCCTTAGCCAGTCGAAGAGCAACTCCGTGGCCGATTCCTTTGCTGCCACCCGTCACCAAAACAACCCTCGATGGATTCACGGGGTCACGCTATCGAGTACTCCAGATCATCTGGGAGCAGGCGTAGGCTGACGTGGTGACTGATGGCGAGGCGGGTGCGAACACACCCATTACCGCCGAGCCGGTCCGCCGAGGCTCGGCCCAGCTGATCACCGATGCTCGCACGGGGACCAGCGATGAAATGTCGGCCCGAATTCGCCAGTACACCATCACCATGAGCATTCGGGCGGCCTGCTTTATCAGCATGATCTTCGTCCACGGCGTCTTCCGGTGGATTCTTTTTGCGGGCGCGGTGATCCTGCCATTCGTAGCGGTCGTCGCCGCAAACCAGGTCAACCAGCATTTTCGCCGCCGCAAGGTGACCCACGCCATGCAGACTGAGCGCCCGGAACTCACTACGGGTCAGGATGATGGAGCGGGTAGCAACGAGGTCATCGAGGAAGAAGACGTTCAACAGCGGCCGAATGAACGTGTCGCCTAGCGGCGTCGATCCGCTTCCCGAGGGTCCCGACGGTCTGGTGTGCTCGGCCCGGGGCTGCCGGCAGCATGCAGAGTACGACCTGCAATGGAACAACCCGAAGATTCATACTGCTGACCGTCGTAAACACTGGCTTGCCTGCACTGCTCACCACGATTCCCTGGCGAAGTTCCTGTCCGCTCGGGGGTTGCTTAAAGAGGTGCTTCCCCTCTGACTCGTCGTCCTCACTCGGTACTTGCCGTGTGCGAAATCTACGTGCACGTAGGTTTCGTCCGGTCTGCACGGGTTGCAACGTGTGCAGACCGTCAGCAACCTATGCAGAGGCGCGAGATACCGGGCGGCTAGCCGCCAATGGCGGACATCGGGCGATCAGGTTGCAGGAAGCTCGGATCGTTGATGCCATGGCCCGGTTTCTTGCCTGCAACCGCAGAAACCCACAACGCAGCCAGCTCTGCGTCGCTGGCACCCCCGCGCAGCGGCGTACGCAGGTCAGACTCGGTGCGCGCGAATAGGCAATTCCGGATCTGGCCATCAGCAGTCAGTCGTACGCGATCGCAGGCGCCGCAAAATGGCTGCGTCACTGAGGCGATGATGCCGACCGAGTAATCGGTACCGGCAACTCGAAAGAGCTCCGCCGGTGCACTCCCCCGGGTCCGCGCATGTTCGGAGTCCTCGGCCAACTCAACGTGCTGGCCAAGACGCTGCTTGATCTCTGCCGCAGTGATCATTTCGTCGCGTTTCCAGCCGTGTTGCGGATCCAGTGGCATTTGCTCGATGAAGCGCAGCTGTACCTGCTCCGTCATTGCCCATTGCAGCAGGTCGAACGCTTCATGATCATTGACCCCCCGCAGTAGCACAGTGTTGATCTTGACGGGCTGCAGCCCGGCCTCACGCGCGGCGGCGACTCCAGCGAGCACATCCGCCAGCCGGCGTCGCCTGCTGATCTTGGCAAAGGTGTCTGGATCCAGAGTGTCGAGCGAGACGTTGATCCGCTTCAGCCCCGCCGCGGCGAGTTTCTCAGCACGGGCGGCCAGGCCGATTCCGTTCGTCGTCAGGGCTATCTCTGGTGCCGGCGACAGCGCTGCGATATCGGCAACCAGCAGCTCGAGGTTCTTGCGAAGCAGTGGTTCACCACCGGTCAGGCGTACGGTCTTGATGCCCAGCCGCTCGACACCGATGGTGATGAGCCGGACAATCTCATCGTCGGTCAAGACTTCGGCGCCTGGGAGCCAATCCAATCCCTCGGGCGGCATGCAATAGGCACACCGGAGGTTGCAGCGGTCAGTGAGCGAGACCCGCAGATCGGTTGCCACCCTGCCATACGCGTCCGCAAGTGCAGATTGATCACGCTTCGCTGTATCCGCATGCACGGAAGCCCCGGGGCGTAGCCGCGGAAACGGCAGTAGCGTGGTCATGATTGGAGTCTAATTTGGGACTACCCCGACCGGATCAGCCGCTCAGGATGCGTGTAGACGTTCATGGTCTCGCCGCGGACGAAGCCAACGAGCGTCAGCCCAGCCCTTTCAGCCAGCTCAGCCGCGAGCGAGCTCGGTGCAGAAACCGCCGCGAGTACCGGGATGCCGGCCAGAACGGCCTTCTGGGTCAGCTCGAAGGACGCTCGGCCCGAGACGGCCAAGATCATTTGGCGCAGCGGAAGCAGTTGTTCCCGGATCGCCCAGCCGATGACCTTGTCTACGGCGTTGTGGCGGCCGACATCTTCGCGAACGCAGACCATCTCAGAGTCCATGCCGAGCAGTCCCGCGGCATGTAGTCCGCCCGTCTGGTCGAACGCTCGCTGGTGCTGACGAAGGCTGATCGGTGCCGTGAGCACCAATTCGGCAGGGACGGATAGATCGGTTGCGGCTCCATACGGTGACTCACGCATGACTTCTTCGATCGTGGTCGTGCCACAAATGCCGCAGGCGCTGCTCATTGTGACATTGCGCCGAGCCGCTGCCGGAGAGACGCCGGAGCCAAGCGTGACGTCTAAGACGTTGTAGGTATTGATGCCGTCGGGTCCGGTCCCCGCGCAGTATCGCGCGAGCACAATGTCGGACCGCTCGCCAATGATGCCCTCGCTGTAAAGCAGGCCGTGGGCAAGATCGATGTCGTTGCCGGGCGTGCGCATCGTTACCAGGTACGGCTCACCGCCCAAGCGGATCTCAAGCGGCTCCTCGACGGCCAGCGTGTCGCGGCGGTGAATCGTTTCCTCGGGTGCTATTCGGAGCACCGCATGGCGGCTGGTCAGTCGTCCCATGACATCATCCTGGCCCATACCATCAAGCCCCATAACATCAGCAGAGCCGCACTTATAGCCCTCGCCAGGAGTAGCCACACTATGGAACTCAAACAATGGCTGACCACTTTGTCCGTTGAGCTGGAGACCAGCGACGTCCCGCTGGACGAAGATGCCGTGCACATGTTGTTGGATCTCGCTCGGGATTCAGCCCATGAGGTGGAACGTGTTGCCGCGCCGCTGACCACCTTCGTTGTTGGCATCGCCGTCGGACGCGGTGCCACCCTCGGCAGTGCCACCGCGACGGCCACCGCGCTGCTGATGAACGATAAGGCGGCGGACTAGCCTGGCTCCGTGCGCCGCTTATGGCTCCGCTGGGCACTGCTGATCATCTTCGTCGCCGTGCTCGGTGTAGTCTTCGTCAACCTGGGTGAGTGGCAGCTCGACCGGTTGGCTCAGCGCAAAGAACGCAACGCCACAACGATCATCAATGAGCAGAAACCAGTTCAGCCGTACGAGCAGGTCTTTACGCGGCCCGTTACCGACGCCGATCAATGGCAACGTGTCGAGGCCCGAGGAACCTTCGATGCGCAACATCAGTTTGTCGTGCGCTACCGCAGCAATGGCGATGCTGACGGCTACGAGGTCGTGACACCGTTGCGCACCGCCACTGGTGCGGTGCTAGTCGACCGCGGGTTCATCCCGTTGCAACGCGGCACTCAGATTCCGTCTGTGGCGCCAGCGCCACCAACGGGCGAGGTAACAGTGGTTGGGCACGTACGCCGCGACGAGAAGGGTCGGCGTGCTGCCACGACACCGGTTGGCAATCAGATGCGCCTGATCAACTCTCAAGCCGTTGCGGCCACGCTGCCCTATCCGATCGCTACTGGCTACATCGGACTGTTGACGGTTCAGCCTGAGCAGCAGGGTGGCTTTCAGCCGATCAAGCTGCCAGAGCTCTCCGAAGGTCCGCATTTCTGGTACGCGCTGCAGTGGTTCATGTTCACCGCTGTCGCTGCTGCAGGCATCGTGGTGTTTATCCGGGGCGATTTGCGGGCACGACGCGAGGAGCGCGAGGATGCCACACAACCTCGCGTGACAGTGTAAGGATCTGATCATGGATCTCGGGCTGGAGGACCGTGCGTTTGTCGTTACGGCCGCAAGCAGCGGCCTGGGGCGCTCCGCGGCTGAACAGCTTGTCGCCGAGGGAGCACGGGTAGTCCTCGTTGCCCGCCGGGCCGAGATGCTGGCTGAAGCGGTGAGCCGGATGGGTCCCGACCGGGCAGTCGCGCTGGCGGCCGACGTGACTGATCTTCAGACCGCGGAGACTGCGTGTGCGTTTGCTCTGGACGCCTTCGGTCGGCTGGATGGTGCCTTGATCAGCGTCGGAGGGCCGCCGGCCGGATCGGTGATGGACACCGGCGAGGAGGCGTGGCGTGGTGCGTTCGAGTCCGTGTTCCTGGCAGCGTTGCGGGTCAGTAAGGCCGTGGTGCGGCACGGCACGGCTAGTGATCTGGTCATTGCCTGGGTGCTGTCGACCTCCGTGAAGACACCAATGCCGGGCCTTGCCACATCGAACGGTCTCCGGCCGGGCTTGGCCATGCTGGTCAAGCAACTCGCCGACGAACTGGGACCGGATGGCAGCCGAGTCATCGGCCTACTCCCGGGCCGCATCGAAACCGAGCGCGTTAGGTACCTCGACTCGCTCAAGGATGATCCTGAGGCGGCGCGGAAGAGCGCCGAGGCCGCAATTCCGCTGCGCCGATCAGGGCAACCTGAGGAGTTTGGTCGTGTCGCAGCCTTCGTACTCTCCCCTGCCGCGTCCTACCTGACCGGCTCGGTGATTTCGGTAGACGGGGGTGCCCAACGCGGGCTTTGATCAAATTGGGTTCGGTATAGCTCGGCATACAGCCCGCCTTCGCGCAGCAACTGCTCGTGCCGGCCGCGCTGCACGATTTGGCCATGATCGACGACGATGATCAAGTCGGCGTTGCGGACTGTCGACAACCGGTGGGCGATCACAATGCTCGTCCGGCCCTCCATAGCAAGATCGAGAGCTTGCTGCACTGCGACCTCGGACTCTGAATCCAGATGAGCCGTAGCCTCGTCCAGCACCACAATGGGCGGAGCCTTGAGCAGCAGCCGCGCGATCGCAAGGCGCTGCCGCTCTCCACCCGAGAGCCGATACCCTCGCTCGCCTACGACCGTCTCCAGGCCGTCGGGCAGGCTCTCTACCAGCGTCTTGAGCTGTGCTGCCTCCAGCGCCTCCCACACCTCCGCGTCAGTGACATCCGGCTTGGCGTACTGCAGGTTGGCGCGGATGGTGTCGTGGAACATGTGCGCGTCCTGGGTCACGTAGCCGACTTTGCGGCGCAAGGAATCCTGCTTCAGCTTCCTGACGTCTGTGCCGGCCACTGCAACCGTTCCTGACGTGGCGTCATAGAGCCTGGCGATCAAGTGGGTCATCGTGGTCTTGCCGCCACCGGAACGGCCGACGAGTGCCACTGTTTGGCCCGCCGGGACGGCGAAGGTGACATCGTGCAGCACCTCGCCGCTGGGCCGTTGATCGAGTGAGGCAATCGATTCCAGGCTTGCCAACGACACCTGATCGGCTGTCGGGTAGCTGAAGGAGACGTGATCAAAGCTCACCGAGGCGGGCCCCTCGACGGTGCCAGCATCCCCGGCGTCGCGAATCATTGGCACCAGGTCGAGAACCTCAAAGACTCGGTCGAAGCTGACCAGCGCGTTCATGACGTCGATCCGCAGGTTGGTGAGCTGGGTCAGCGGCCCGTACAGCTGGGCGAGCAGTCCCGCTAGTGCGGTAAGGGTCCCTACGGTGAGAACGCCGTCAATGGCTAGGGACCCACCCACGCCGTACACCAGCGCTGTGGCCAGTGCAGCGACCAAGCCCAAGGAGGTGAAGAAGAACCGTCCGTTCATGGCGATCTTGACCGAAACGTCGCGTACCGCTCCGGCCCGGTCGGCAAACCGGTCATGCTCCTCGCGGAACCGGCCAAAAAGCTTCACCAGCAGCGCGCCGCTGACGCTGAAACGCTCCGTCATCGTCGCCGACATATCGCCGTTGAGCTGCATCTGCTGACGCGTCAGATCTGCCAGCTTGCGGCCGACGATCTTGGCCGGGATCAGAAAGATCGGCAACATGATCAGTGCAGCAAGGGTCAGCTGCCAGCTCAGTACGATCATGGCGGCCAGCACAAGCACCAGGCTGATCAAGTTCGACAGCACCGTCGACAGAGTGGAGGTAAAGGCCTGCTGGGCACCGATCACGTCCGAGTTGAGTCGCGATACGAGCTTTCCAGTTTGGGTTCGAGTAAAGAAAGCGATCGGCATTTGGATCACATGATCGAAGACTTGAGTTCGCATATCGAAGATCAAACCTTCGCCGATCCTGGAAGAGAACCAGCGCTGCACCAAATTGAGCACTGCCGATAAGACAGCCAGGCCCGCAACTGTCAAACTCAGAGTGATCACAATCTGCCGGTCGCCCTGCAAGATGCCCTTGTCGATGATCTCTTTGAAGAGCAGCGGCGGCGTGACGCTGAGTGCTGACATCAGGATCACCGTTACGACGAAAACTGTGATCAGGAGCCGATATGGCTTCGCAAATCGCAAGACGCGCCAGACAACGCCGCGACTGAGCTGATGCTGGGCGATGTCGGGATCTTGCGACATGCGCCGCATCATCATGTATGTCGACATAGCTTCCTCCGGGGCCTGGAACGCTCGGCGGGTCCCAGGCTATTCCGGACCGATGACAGACAGCAGAATCAGCGGCAGCACAAAGGCCCGGGCGTAACTGCACCCGGGCCTTGCTGATAACTGATGGTCAGCGCTTCCTGGCTGGAGCCTTCTTGGCGGTCGACTTTTTCGCAGTGGTCTTTTTAGCCGCTGTTTTCTTCGCCGGAGCCTTGGCCGCTTTGGCCGTTGTCTTCTTGGCGGGCGCCTTCTTAGTGGCGGTCTTCTTCGCCGCAGACTTGGTAGTGGTCTTCTTGGCCGGTGCCTTCTTGGCGGCGGTCTTCTTCGCCGCAGACTTGGTCGCCGTCTTCTTCGCGGCCGCCTTCGCCGGACCGGATGCACTCTTCCTTGCTGCGCTACCTGATGCCGTCTTCTTGGCACCGCGCGTTGCGCCTCCGCGACCGCGCAGGTCAACTCCCGCTTCCTTCAGGACACCATGCACGAAGCCGAAGGAACGACCGGCGTCGTCAGCGATCTTCCGGATGCTCTCGCCCGCGGCATACCGCTTGGCGTACCGGGAAGCAAGCTCCGTCCGCTGCGCCCCGGTGATGCGTGAACCTTTAGCCAATGCCTTGGCCACTGCGCCTCCCTTTGTCTTGAGGTCATCGCGGTTGGCGACGACGTTGTCAGACCAGTGTTTTCAGACCAGTGATCGACACTTCAAGATCAATGATCACTCATTTCTAGCACGTTTCCGATAGGTTTGGGCAATTTCTGACTGATCAATTGATTTAACGAGGCTGATCAGCTCGATAAAGGGCAGTTGATCTCCGCTTTTGAGACCTGATCATGGGAGTGTGATCAGGTCAGGGCCACCAAATCCGCATACTCCGGACTCCAAAGATCTTCCACACCGTCCGGCAACAGCAGCACCCGATCAGGATCAAGCGCGTCGACCGCTCCCTCGTCGTGGGTCACCAGTACGACGGCACCGGCGTAACGCTTGATCGCGGCGAGCACCTCCGTACGCGATGCAGGATCAAGATTGTTCGTCGGCTCGTCGAGCAATAACACATTCGCGCTCGAACAGACCAGCATGGCCAATGCCAACCTGGTCTTTTCGCCACCGGATAACACTCCCGCTGGTTTATCGACATCGTCACCGGAGAACAAGAACGAACCGAGCACATTGCGAACATCGGTATCACCAAGTTGCGGCGCAGCGGCCTTCATGTTGGCCAGCACCGATCGCCCGACGTCTAAGGTCTCATGCTCTTGGGCGTAATAGCCGATGCGGAGTCCGTGACCAGCCACGACCTCACCGGTATCAGGCTCATCCAGACCCGCAAGGATGCGCAGCAAGGTGGTCTTGCCTGCGCCATTGAGGCCGAGCACCACAACATGGCTGCCCTTGTCGATCGCGAGATCAACATCGGTGAATACCTCGAGTGATCCGTAGCTCTTGCTGAGATCGGTCGCGGTCAGTGGCGTCTTGCCGCAGGGCGCCGGATCTGGAAACTTGATCTTCGCAACTCGATCGCGAGCCCGCTCACCATCGGTCTCAGCCAACAAGCGTTCGGCGCGCCTGACCATGTTATGGGCCGCCATGGCCTTGGTGGCCTTCGCACGCATCTTGTCCGCTTGGCTGAGCAGCTGGTCGGCCTTGCGCTCCGCGTTCACCCGCTCGCGTCGCCTGCGCTTCTCGTCGGCCTCCCGCTGCTGCAGATAGCGCCTCCAGCCCATCGTGTAGATGTCGAGCTCAGCCCGATTCGCATCGAGATGAAACACTTTGTTGGCGCATCGCTCCAGCAGGCCCACGTCGTGGCTGATGACCAGCAACCCACCGGTGTGGGCGGCCAAAAAGTCCCGCAACCAGACGATCGAATCGGCATCGAGGTGGTTTGTCGGCTCATCCAGCAGCAGGGTCTCGGCTCCGGAGAACAAGATTCTCGCCAGCTCAACGCGTCGCCGCTGACCCCCGGAAAGTGTGCCGATCGGCTGGTGCAGCACGCGTTCGGGCAATCCGAGATTGCTGGCGATCCGTGCCGCCTCCGACTCTGCTGCATAGCCACCTGCAGCAGCGAGCTCAGCCTCAGCGCGCGCGTACGCCGCCATGGCCTTGTCTCGGACCTCAGCCGAGTCATCGCCCATCGCCAGCTCGGCGCGACGAAGTCGATCAACGACTGCGTCCAAACCCCGAGCAGACAGGATGCGATTCTTCGCCAGCACGTCCAGATCCCCGGTCCGCGGATCTTGCGGCAGGTACCCGACCGCGCCTGTCCGGATGATCGTTCCGCTTGCAGGCTGTGCCTCGCCGGACAGGATTCTGGTCAATGTGGTTTTGCCAGCACCATTGCGCCCAACCAAGCCGATCTTGTCGCCTTGCGCTACCTGGAACGAGGCATGCTCGAGAAGCAGACGCGCACCCGCGCGTACCTCCACATCCCTCGCGACCAGCATCGAACTCACTCTTTCGTACTTGATTGCGGCGACCAAAGATCACCTTTGCAAGACACTCGGTCGGTGGCGGACTCCGATGACCGCCGCAAACGACCCCGGTCAGCTCTAACGGCATGCGCGGTCTAGTGATTCCGCGACCCTCTGAGTCGGCGGATTTGAAGCACAGCGGAGTCGACCGGCGACGGCGGCAGGAACGCACTTCGTGGGATTGGCAGACCGCGCCCGGCGTGGAACCGGCGCAGATCTCGGCGGCCTTGGCCGATCACCCGTCGTAAGACGGCCCGCGGTAGAACCAGATCTGCGCCGCTGAGGTGAGACGACCGAGCCACAAAAGACAACACTGCGGCAGTAAGCGCGTACGGCGGGTTGGCGACCAGCCGGAATGGCTGTCCTGGCGGAACAAAATCCTCTAAGTCGCACTCGACCACTGAGGCGGCATAACCGTTCAGCGTTGCCCGGAGTTGGCGTGCTCGTCCCGCATGCAATTCGACCGCGATCACCCGCGCGCCAGCTTTCACAAGCGGAAGCGTGAGTGCGCCGGTGCCGGCACCTAGATCGACAGCAAGTTCGCCCGGCCGGATGGCGGCGTTCGCAACGATTTGTCTAGCCCAATAGGGATCCAACCGGTGCCAGCCCCATAGCCGCCCGGACACGACGCACCATGAAGATCATCGTCATGGTCCAAAGGCTAACCGTCAGGCGCTGGTCGCGCGACGCAATTTTGAGCGGACGCGATTCGATCTCCCGGGGTCACGATGGAGCGACCGGGAGGGAATGCAAGATCCGTACATTGAAGTTGTCCGCGTAGACCAAGTCCCCGGCCTGGCGAATAGCCGGCCACCGCTCGAAAACGGTCTGCAATCCGATATGACCTTCAAGTCGAGCCAGCGGCGCGCCTAGGCAGTAATGGATGCCGTGACCGAGCGCGACGGTTTGTGGACGGTCGAACATGAACCAGTCGGGGTCGGGGAACGCTTCGGGATCTCGGTTTGCCGCGGCGAGGATCAACAAAAGGGCGTCGCCCGCCCGGATGGTCTGCTCACCGAGCGTGACGTCCTCGCGGGCCTGCCGTCGGATGAACTGATTGGGACTCACCAGGCGCATGAGCTCCTCGATCGCCGCTGGCCAGCGCGATGGGTCTTGCGCCAGCTCTGCCCGGACATCGGGAAGCGAGAGGAGCAATGCTGCGCCGTTTCCGATCAAGCTCGTCGAATTCTCGTGCCCGGCAATGAGCAGTAGCACGATGTTGGCGAATAGCTCCTGTTCGGAGAGCCGGTCGTCCGACTCACCAGCAAGCAATCGACTCACGACATCGTCGCTGCCGCTCGCCGTGCTGTGACGGCTGAGTACTGTGTCGACAAATTCGTGCAACCCGGCTGCAGCCGCCCTCACCCGATCCAGCTCAGCAGGGGTCAACGTGCTGACATCCCGCCCGAATGGCAGTAAGAAGTCGTCGCACCACCGTTTGAGCTGAGCGCCCTCGGCCTCTGAAAGCGACACCCCCAGCAGCTGCCCCAGCACAGCGATGGGCATCGGCTCGGCGAGGTGCACGGCGAGATCGAGAGACTCGGCGTGCTCATCCAACAGCCGGTTGGTGATCATGCTCGTTGGCCCAGCTAGCTCGCTGACCACTGAGGGAACGAACGCCGCGATGACAAGCCGCCGCAGCCGCGTATGGTCGGGCGGATCGGTGAAAACCAGGCTGGACTTGACAAAGGTGTACATGTCAGACAGCAGGTCGGCCGACCCGTGCGCGGGCCCAGGTATTGCCAGAGTTGAGGAGAGCCGCGGATCGCCCAACGCCCAGCGGACGTCCTCGTAGCGAGTAACCAGCCAAAGGCCCATCTGCTCGTTCCAGCTGACCGGACCTCGAAGCTGCGCGTACGTGGCGTACGGGTCTGCCAGCATGTCTGGCCCAAACAGCGGCGGAACGGTCGCGGTCATCGCAAGCACCCACCCTCACGTCCGACTCTGACAATTATCGCTTGCTGTCTCAGATTCGCCCACGGGCCGGCGTGCAATCAATGGGTCCCTCAGACATGCAAACCCGGTCAGAAACCTACGTAAACCCAGATTGCACACGGTCTGCACAGGTTGCAGCCTGTGCGGACCGTATGCAATCTACGTACACGTAGGTTTCCGCACTCAGCCGCGACCAGCTGAAGATGATCACCGTCGAGATCGCGACCAATGCGCTCAACTACACGTCTGAGCGTCCTACGAGAAAGGTTCGGGGAGGCTCGAGGAGCAGGCGCCGAAACTTAAGATGCTTGAAACCTGAGGAGCCGCTGAGTCGGCGGTGCCGCCCAAGCCGCGCCCAAACGTTTCGGCACCTGCTCCTCGAGCCTCCCCGAACCGGACCTGCGGATAAGAGCGCTCAGACGTTGAAACCCAGAGCGCGCAGTTGGTCGCGACCGTCCTCGGTGATCATCTCCATGCCCCACGGGGGCATCCACACCCAGTTGATCACCCACCGATCCACCAGTCCCTCGAGCGCAGTCTGGGTCTGATCTTCGATCACATCAGTCAGCGGGCAGGCGGCTGAGGTGAGCGTCATGTCGATCGTCAAGGAATCATCGTCCTCCAGGTGCAGTCCGTAGACCAGCCCAAGATCGACCACATTGATGCCAAGCTCAGGATCGACGACGTCCTTGAGCGCCTCTTCGATCTCCTCGAGCAGCTCCTGATCATTGCGCTCCGGTTGCGCATCAAGCTCAACTTCAGGAAGATCATCGGCAACCAAATCGGACGGCCGACTCTGCTGCACTCCCGGATCGGCAGAGAGGTCCTCGTAGCTGCGAGTGTCGGTCATTGCTCCATCTCCTTAACTACTTATGCTCCGAGCCCGCATCACCGCGTCCCGAAAGGCCGACCAGCCGATCAAGGCGCATTTCACACGCGCTGGGAACTTCGCCACGCCGGCAAATGCGATGCCGTCCTCGAGCCGCTCTTCATCGGGCTCGACCTGACCCTTGCCCTGCATCATGGTCAGAAATTCCTCGTACAGATCCAGGTCGTACGCCACGTCCTGGCCAATCACCAGATCGCTCATCACCGACGTCGACGCCTGCGAGATCGAACAGCCCACCGCCTCGTATGACACATCAGCCACGGTGTCCCCATCCAGGTGTACCCGAAGCCGCACCTCGTCTCCACAGGTCGGATTGACATGGTGGACCTCAGCGTCGTACGGCTCCCGCAGCCCGCTGTGATGCTTGCCGCGGTAGTGATCAAGGATGATCTCCTGGTAAAGCTCCTCAACCTTCATCGCAGCCCCCCGAAGAAGCCGATCGTGTAGTCCAGGCCATCGATCAACGCATCGATCTCGGCGAAGGTCGTGTAGAGGTAGAACGATGCGCGGGTCGACGATTGCACCCCGAAACGCTCGTGCAGCGGCCGTGCGCAATGATGGCCGGCCCGTACCGCAACACCCCGTGAGTCGAGCAGATGGCTGACATCATGCGGATGGATCTGCTGGCCATCTGGGCCTGTCAGGGTGAACGACACGGCGCCGCCCCGATCCACCGGCTCATCTGGCCCAAGAATTCGGAGGCCAGGCAGCTCACGCAGCCCACGCAACGCGTACGCGGTGATGTCGCGTTCGTGTGCACTGATCTGATCCATCCCGATCGCCGTCAGGTATTCGGCGGCGGCAGCTAGCCCTACCGCCTGGGCAATCGGCGGCGTGCCCGCCTCGAAGCGATGCGGCGGCGGTGCGTACGTGGAGCCCTCCATCGTGACGATCTCGATCATTTCCCCGCCACCGAGGAAGGGCGGCAATGCCGCCAAGATCTCATAGCGTCCCCACAGCACGCCGATGCCAGTGGGGCCCACCATCTTGTGCCCGGTGAAGGCGACCAAGTCGGCTCCCAGGGCAGCCAGATTGACCGGCAGTTGCGGCACGGCCTGCGAGGCGTCGACGATCACTGTGGCGCCCACCGCGTGACCTACTGCGGCGATCTGGGTGATCGGATTGATGGTGCCGAGCACGTTCGATACATAGGCAACCGAGATGATCTTGGTACGCTCATTTACCAGGCCTTCGGCTACCGCCTTGTCCAGATCAAGCCGGCCTTCCTCGGTTACGTCGAACCACCGCAGCACCGCGCCGGTACGCTGCGCGAGCAGCTGCCAGGGAACGATATTGGAATGGTGCTCCATTACCGAGATGACGATCTCGTCGCCCGGTCGAAGAGCGGCGCCAAGGGTGTACGCGCACAGGTTCAATGCTTCGGAGGCGTTCTTGGTGAACACCACCTCCTCCGAGCGGTTGGCACCGATGAACTTCGCCAGCTGAGCCCGCGCCCCCTCGAACGCCTCAGTGGCTTCGGCACCCAGCATGTGCATGGCGCGGGCGACATTGGCATTGTGATTCAGGTAGTGATCTTCGATCGCCTCAACCACGACACGTGGCTTCTGCGAGCTGTTGGCACTGTCGAGGTAGGCCAATCGTCGCCCATCGACTGTCCGTTCCAAGATCGGAAAGTCGGCCCGGATGGCGTCGACATCAAAGGCGATCGGCTCTTCGGCGAGCGCCAAACTCCCCGACGCCGCCTCAGAGAGATCTGTGGTGGCCGGGTACTCCGGCCCACCATCAACCGACATGATTCCTACTCCGCCCCAGCTGCCGCCGCTGCTCGTACGTAGCGGTCGTAGCCTTCGGCCTCCAGCCGCTCGGCCAGCTCCGGACCGCCTTGCTCGGCCACTCGACCGGCCACGAACACATGTACGTAGTCCGGCTTGATGTAGCGCAGGATCCGGATGTAATGGGTGATCAACAAGACGCCGCGATCGCCTTGGGCAGAGAAGCGGTTCACGCCGTCTGCGACGACGCGCAGCGCGTCGATATCGAGCCCGGAGTCGGT
>JBKPEY010000402.1:0-1870 GCA_046744405.1 Actinomycetota bacterium | reverse complement strand
ACACCAGACGTACCGGATCCTCCCGGTCGCCAATGCCCAGGGGATGAATCTCGACCCGTGGTTTGCCAGCAGCGATGCTGGGGCAGACCTCGAGCATGTGGGCGCCCAAGATCTTTGGCGTGCCGGGCCCCCAGTGATAGGTGTAGTCCTCCATGAACGAGGTGCCCCCGGAGTCGTTGCTGCCCATGGCCTTGAGAGTGTGCAGCATGACCGAGGTCTTCCAGTCCCCTTCGCCGCCGAAGCCATAGCCTTCGGCCATCAGGCGCTGCACCGCGAGGCCTGGAAGCTGACGAAGTCCGCCGAGATCTTGAAAGTTGGTGGTGAAAGCACCGAAGCCGCCGTCGTGCAGAAAGGCACGCAGCCCGGCCTCGATCCGCGCGCCATAACGCAGGGAATCATGCCGATCACCGTTGGCCGCTAGCTCGGGCACGATCTCGTACGCGTCGGCGTACTGCTCGATGAGCGCGTCGACCTCGCCGTCGGTGACCTCATCGACCAACCCGACCAGATCGTTGACACCGTAGGTGTTCACCGAGACCCCGAACCGCAACTGGGCTTCCACCTTGTCGCCCTCGGTGACGGCCACATCGCGCATGTTGTCGCCGAACCGCGCCAGCTTGAGCTTCCGTACTGCTGCTACACCGGTAGCCGCACGCTGCCAGGCGGCGATGCGATCAACCACTGTGGGATCGGAGACGTGGCC
This sequence comes from Actinomycetota bacterium, assembly GCA_046744405.1. Taxonomy (GTDB): domain Bacteria; phylum Actinomycetota; class Actinomycetes; order Propionibacteriales; family Propionibacteriaceae; genus Microlunatus. Next base: position 1,167 of record JBKPEY010000402.1, on the reverse strand, counting down.
GGCCACTGTCTTGCGGGGCACGCCGAGACGGGTCTGGATGTAACCGAACTCTCGATCACCGTGCGCCGCCTGATTGAGATTCATGAAATCCATGTCGATCTCGGCCCACGGCAGGCTGACATTGGCCTGAGTGTGCAGATGCAGCAACGGAGTTTGCAGTGCATCCAGCCCGGTGATCCACATCTTCGCGGGTGAGAACGTGTGCATCCACGCGATCACGCCGAGGCAGTCGGGATCGGCGTTGGCATCCAGCATCATCCGATGGATCGTCTCGGCATCGGTGAGTACGGGCTTCCACTGCACCGGCAACGGCAGCTGCTCCGAGTCATTGAGCTGATCAACAATCTGCTGAGATTGGCGCTCGACCTGCTGCAGCGTCTCTGGACCGTAGAGTCCTTGGCTTCCGGTCAAGAACCAGCAGCATGACCCCATAGGGATTCCTCCGTTCCGAATCTGATCAACGTTGGCCGTAGACCTGCTGGTAACGCTCGAAGAGGGCGTCGACATCGGATTGGGCGATGGGCAGCGGCTGACCGATCTGGCGGGCGATGTGTACGGTGCGCGCAACGTCCTCGCACATGACGGCAGCCTTCACCGCCGCCCGTGGCGACGAACCGATGGTGAAGACGCCGTGGTTCTTCATCAACACCGCCGATGAGCGATGTCCTGACAAGGTTTCGACGATTCCTCGTCCAATGGAGTCGTCGCCGATCAGCGCAAATGGCCCGACCGGAATGTCACCACCGAACTCATCCGCGATCATGGTCAATACGCACGGGATGGGTTCGCCGCGAGCGGCCCAGGCGGTGGCGTACGTGGAATGGGTGTGCACCACCCCGCCGACCTGCGGCATGTGCTTGTAGACATAGGCGTGCGCAGCGGTGTCAGATGACGGTGCATGATCACCTTCTACCAGATTCGCCTCAAGATCAGTCACCACCATGTTGTCGGCCGACAGCTCGTCATAGCTGACTCCTGATGGCTTGATTACCAACAGATCCCGCCCGGGCACTCGCGCCGACACATTCCCGGCAGTCCATACCACCAATGAGTTCCGGGGAAGATGATCATGCAGCTCGGCGACTTCGCGGCGGATCTGCTGCACCGCGTCGCGGATCTCAGCGTCGACACTCATTCGGCGAGAACCCGTACGTCCCAGGGGCCGAG
>JBKPEY010000307.1:0-2765 GCA_046744405.1 Actinomycetota bacterium | reverse complement strand
TCGTGGCGCGGGCGATGCGGCTTATCTCCGACGGCGAGGTCGACCGCGTCGGTGTCACCGGGCTGGCCGCCCGGGTCGGCTACACCCCGCGCCAGCTCGAGCGTCTCTTGCAGGCCGAGGTCGGCGCCGGTCCACTCGCGCTGGCTCGCGCGCAGCGTGCGCAGACCGCCCGGATACTGATCGAGACCACCGATCTGGCGTTCGGCGATGTCGCATTCGCCGCTGGGTTTGCCAGCATCCGCCAGTTCAATGACACCGTGCGAGAGGTCTTTGAGACCACTCCAACCGCCTTGCGTCGGCGGGCGACAGGCCGCCTAGCTCCGGGCGCACCGGCCGCCGGAGCACTGTCGTTACGTCTGCCGCTGCGAACACCGTTCGCGTACGAGGGTGTGTTCGGTCACTTGGCGGCTACCGCGGTGCCCGGCTGCGAAGAGGTACGGAACGGCGCATACCGGCGTACGCTGCGGCTTCCCTCCGGCAACGGAATCGTGAGCCTGACACCGACTCCTGATCATGTGCGGTGTCTGCTGGTGGTAGACGACTTCCGCGACGTCTCCACCGCGATTGCCCGTTGTCGTCGGCTGCTCGATCTCGACGCCGATCCGGAGGCAGTCGTCGACGCGCTCAGCTCCGACGACGACTTGCGGTCGCTGATCGCCAAAGCACCCGGCCAGCGCATTCCGCGGACGGTCGATGAGCCGGAGCTCGCCCTCCGGGTGGTGCTCGGCCAACAGGTGTCGATCAAGGCGGCGCGTACCCACATCGGCCGGCTTGTCGCCGCCTACGGACAGCCGGTGACCGACTCGGCAGGCGGCCTTACGCACGTCTTTCCTGCGGTCGAGGAGCTCGCCAACATCGATCCGGCTCATCTGGCCTTCCCCAAGGCTCGGCAGCGATCTGTTGTTGAGTTGATTGCTGCGTTGGCCGACGGGCGTGTGGTTCTCCATCCGGGTTGCGACTGGGACCGGGCCAGGCAACAGCTGGCGGCACTGCCCGGTGTCGGTCCGTGGACTGCAGAGGTCATCGCTATGCGTGGCTTGGGCGACCCCGACGCCTTTCCTGCCACTGATCTTGGTGTTCGGCTCGCCGCCAGGCAGCTGGGGCTGCCGGAAGATGCCCATGCCCTTACGGAGCGCAGCTCCCGCTGGCGCCCATGGCGGTCCTACGCAACTCAACATCTGTGGACCGCACTCGATCACGCCGGAAATACCTGGCCGCCAATAAAGGAGAAATGATGTCTGCAATGCAATTCCGAACCGTCGAAAGTCCCGTCGGTCCACTGACCCTGGCCGGCAACGGTCGCCGCCTGATGCATCTATGGATGGTCGACCAAACCCATGAACCGAGTCATGGCGGTTGGGAACGCAACGACAAGGCGTTCTCGGACGCAGTCGAACAGCTCGACGCCTACTTCGCGGGCGAGCGTTGGGACTTCGATCTCGAGCTTGATCTGGTTGGAACGAACTTCCAGCGGCGAGTCTGGGAAGCGCTGCGAACGATCCCGTACGGGGAGACCCGGTCGTACGGTTACATCGCCGAACAGATCGGCTCACCGGGAGCGTTCCGAGCAGTCGGCCTGGCCAACGGCCGCAATCCGATCGGGATCATCGTTCCGTGTCATCGGGTGATCGGTACCAATGGCAGCCTCACCGGGTATGGCGGTGGGCTGGAGCGAAAGAGGATTCTGCTGGAACTCGAAAGAGGCCGGAGTCGGTCCTGACGCTATAGCAAGTCGGCCAGCGGGATCGTCGGATCGGCGAAGTCGTCAGCGGCGATCGGGCGTGCTGACAGGATCAGACGTTCGATGTCCTCGGCAACATCCCAGATGTTGATGTTCATGCCAGCCTGGACGCGCTGCTCGTAAAGCCAGAAGACGATGACCTGACGTGGGTCCTCGTATCTGCGGAAGATCACCCGGTCGTAGCCGGCCGGCCCGATGTCACCGGTGTACTCCATGCTGAGGTCGTACTGATCAGTAAAGAAGTACGACGGTCGTACGTCGACCGCGTCGTGGCCGAGCATCGCCTTGGCGGCGACGGCGCCTTGACGTCGGGCGTTGGCCCAGTGCTCGACACGGGAGTGCCGACCGAGGCGCGGGTTGTATGCATGCGCGATGTCGCCGGCGGCGAAGATGTCCGGATCGGAGGTGCGCAGGTGCTCATCGACGACGATTCCATTGTCGATCTTGAGACCGGCCTCCGCGGCGAGTTGGGTGCGGGGGACGGCGCCGATGCCAACGATGATCATGTCGGCGTCGATCAATGTCCCGTCGCTGAGCATGACACCGGTCACCCTCCCCTGCCTGCCAGTCAGTTCAACCGCCGTGGTCCGGTAGCGCAGGTCCACACCATGGCTGCGGTGTAGCTCGGCAAAGATCGGCGCGACCGCCGAGCCGAGCACATGTTCTAACGGCATCTCGCCTGACACAAGCAACGTGACATCCAGCCCTGCGGCGCGAGCAGCCGCGGCGGTTTCCAGCCCGATCCAACCGGCGCCGATGATCACCACCCGTTTCGCCTGGCCAAACCCGATCTTGAGGCGCTCACTGTCCTCGACGTTGCGCAGGTAATACACGCCGTCTAGATCCGCGCCCGGCACGCCGAGGCGACGCGGTTTCGAACCGGTGGCTAGCAGCAGCTTGTCGTACGTCAGTTGGGCGCCGGTGGCGGTGGTGACGGTCCCTGTGGCCGGGTCGAGCGAGGTCACCGCATTGCCAAGAGACAATTCCACGGCGTGCTCGGCGTACCACGGCTCTGGCTGGACGA
>JBKPEY010000192.1:0-6280 GCA_046744405.1 Actinomycetota bacterium | reverse complement strand
GAGCGTCTCTGGCTCGACGTCCTCGGTGCGGCTGAATTGTCCCTTGCCGGGGGAGACCACGAGCCGCCAAGTCGGATTCGTGATGATCGGCGACGCGGCGGACGTGGCGCCGTGTTTGTGCACGAACTCCATTGCCTCCTCAAGCTGATCAGGGGTGTTGAGCGCAAAGACTTCCACACCCTTCAGGTTTCGCTTGGCGATCCCAGTGAGGGTGCCCGCCGGCGGCATTTCAAGCAGACCAGTGACGCCTAGGTCGGACATTGCGGTCATGCAAAGGTCCCAGCGCACCGGCGCAGCAAGCTGTCCCACTAAACGTCGCAATACCTCCCGACCGTCATGCACTACCTGACCGTCGGCATTTGACAGTAACCGAGTTCGCGGGTCGTGCGTGGAGATTGCGCGAGCAAGCGCCGCAAGTCGAGCGACGGCGGGCTCCATGTGCACGGTGTGGAACGCCCCAGCGACGCTCAGCTCGATCAGCCGGGCGCGCGCAGGCGTATCGGCTTTCAGAGCGGCCAGCTGATCCCTGGTGCCGGCCGCGACGATCTGCCCCTTGCCGTTGTTGTTGGCTGCGGTCAAGCCATGTGCGGCGAGGGCGAGGAGTACGTCGTCAGGATCACCACCAATGACAGCTGTCATCGAGGTTGGCGTCACCGCACTCGCCTCAGCCATTGCACGGCCGCGCTCGCGTACGAACACCATTGCCTGCTCCGCTGACAGAACGCCGACCCCCGCTGCAGCCGTCACTTCCCCGACGGAGTGACCCGCGACGACCCCAACGAGTGGGTATCCATCAGCGGGATGTGGGAACAGCTCGAGTGCGGCGAGCAGGCCAGCGGCTACTAGAAGCGGCTGCGCGATCGCGGTATCGCGAATCGTTTCGGCGTCCGCCTCGGTGCCGTAGTGCCTCAGATCGAGGCTCGATACGGCGGAAAACCAATTGAGGCGGTCGGCGAAGGTGGGTAGGTCAAGCCAAGGACCTAAGAAACCCGGTGTCTGCGCCCCCTGACCAGGCGCCACAATCGCGAGCACATATGAACTATTTCCCGGCGCCACACGAAAGGCCGTACGGGGACGGCACGAATCTTCGGACGTCCTATTGTCACTTCTCTACAAGCTCGCGCCTCGACCACCTGGCAACATCCCACGCTGCGTGGAATGTTGACGCTGTACACGGCGTGCATGCCAAGTACAGCAGCAACAATCTGGGTACGGCTCCTCGGCTTCATCGCCCAATTGCTGTCGGCTCTTCTTGGCGCGAGCGGGCGAAGAGACGGCCGAGTGTCACCGCCAGGCGCAGCGCGTACGCATCGCGCGGGTCGGTGGGGCTGTAGCCGGTGACCTCGTGGATTCGCCGCAGCCGGTACCGGACAGTGTTGGCGTGCACGAACAAAGCGCGTGCCGCCGCCTCCACCGATAGTCCCTGATCCAAGAAGGTGACGAGTGTCTCCAGCAGACCTCCGCCTGCAGCCTGCAGCGGCTGGTAGATGTCGTTGGCCAGCGCTCGTCGGGCATGACCATCGCCGGAAAGCGCGCGTTCGGGCAACAGATCCTCCGAAGCCACCGGGCGCGGCGCCTCGGGCCAGCCAGCTGCGGCCCGGTATGCCGAAACTGCTTCCCGAGTACTCGTGGCAGCGTCCATGAGGTGTTCAACCGGTGGTCCAACGATGACGGCTCCTGGACCAAACAGGGTGACAAACTTGCTCACAATCTCCACTGCTTGATCAGCTGCGTTGACTGCTGAGCCACCCAGCACCACGACCATCCGGTCTCCCTGAATCGCCCCAAGCATGTCGGTTGCTGCGATGGCGGCGGTATGCCGGATCGCTTCCAAGGCTTGTGCGGCCTCCACCTGCGGAGCTGGGCCGACGACAACAACCACGCCGGCGGTGGAGTGCCAGCCCAGAGTCGACGCACGCGATAGCACCGTTTCGTCAGTTTCCCCGCGCAGTACGGCATCCACGACCAACGCCTCAAGCCGCTCGTCCCAGGCGCCTCGAAGCTCAGCGGCACGGGCGTAAATCTCCGCCGCCGAAAACGCGACCTCTCGGCTGTACTGGTCGATCGCGGCATGCAGGATCGGACGGTCGCCTCTCGGCATCAACTCATCGATCTGGTTCTCGACCACCTCAATCGTTGTCCGTACGAGCTCCACGGTCTGGTAAAGGGAGATCTTGCGTGCCAGCTCGCGCGGTGCTGACCCGAAAACCTCCGACGTCGCCGGCATCTCCGAACCGGGAGCAGCAAACCACTTCACGAAACCATCGATGCCCGCCTGGGCCACCAAGGTGATCCATGATCGATGCTCGGCGTCAAGGCGGCGGAACCAGTGATGCCGCTTCTCCATCTCGCTAATCGTGGCGGTCGTCATCTTGTCGGTGACGCCAGCAAGCCGCTTTGCGATCGTGGCTCGAGTCTTGGCCGACGGGAGCAAGGACCTATTGATCCCTCGAGTGCTCGCCGCCATAGGGTGACTGTAAACCGCTCGCCGTGTAACCGCTGCGAGCGTCTGTATTGCGCGCTCGACGTGGTCGGATCATTGCGCGCGATGCGCGAGCAGAGCAAGGATAAAAGGGTGAGTGATCTTGATACGCGGCCGCAGGAGTACTTGTGCGCCGGACGCCTCGAGGGCGGACCTGAGGAGCTGCTGCTCACCGCACGCCGGGTCCCTCTGGGCAGGACCACCGAGGTGGCGCGTGCCTTGCCAGACAGGCAGATCCGGATGATCGGCGCCTGGTGTTTCCTTGATCATTACGGTCCTGAGGACGTCAGCGGTGTGGCTGGCATGCAGGTCTGGGCTCATCCGCATACCGGCCTACAGACGGTGAGCTGGTTGCTCGACGGCGAGATCGAGCATCGCGACAGCCTCGGCTCCCAGGTGATGGTGCGGCCCGGCGAGCTCAACATCATGACCGCAGGCCACGGCATCGTGCACAGCGAGATTTCTCAACCGGACAAGCCGCCAATGCTGCACGGAGTGCAGCTCTGGGTGGCGCTGCCCGATGCCATACGGGACCGCGAGCCGGCGTTCGAGAGCTATGCCGATCTGCCGGACCTGATCCGGCCAGGCGTTGCCGGCAAGGTGCTGATGGGGGAAGTGGATGGAACCAGCTCGCCGGCACCGGGATATTCACCGCTGTGTGGCGCGGAGCTCAGACTTGATCCGGGGGCGGATGTCGTGCTTTCTGTCCAGGAAGGCTTCGAGTACGGCGTTTTCACAGTCGCAGGAGCAGTAATAGCCGAATCGACGACGGTCGAGGTTGATCAGCTGCTGTATCTGGGCGACAGCCGGCGCAGCCTCCATCTTCGTAGCCCATCCGGCGGCCGGGTGATCATGCTTGGTGGACAACCCTTCGCCGAAGATCTCGTGATGTGGTGGAACTTCATCGGGCGCAGCCATGCCGAGATCGTCGACTTCCGAGCGGCATGGGAGGAGCGTGACGTGCGATTTCCGCCTATCGTTGACCGCTCCGAGAAAGTGATGGAGGCGCCGCCCATGCCGACCGTACAGCTGAAGCCGCGCGCTCGCAGGAGCCGCGCGGAGTGAACCCCGTAGATGCCTTGCGGGAGATTGGGTTCCTGCTCGAACGCTCGCGAGCAGATACCTATCGGGTACGCGCCTACCGTGGGGCCGCCGATGGGATCTCGAAGCTCAGTGAACAACAGCGTCGCGAGCATCAGGAGCAAGGCACCTGGGCGAAGGTCCCCGGCGTTGGACCGAAAACCGCAACCGTGATCAGGCAGGCGATGAATGGCCAGGTGCCGGACTACCTGCAGCAGCTACGTGAGGAGAGGCAACCTCTTGTAGAGGGCGGGCTGAATATGCGTGCCGCCATTCGGGGTGATCTTCATTCGCACTCCTCCTGGTCCGACGGCGGCAGTCCGCTCGAGGAAATGATGATCACAGCGCAAAAGCTCGGTCACGAGTATTGCGCCATAACCGATCATTCACCGCGGCTCCAGGTAGCGCGCGGGCTAAGTGCCGATCGGCTGCGCCAGCAGATGGCCGTGGTCGCCGACCTCAATCAGGCTATGGCGCCGTTTCGTTGCCTACAGGGGATCGAAGTCGACATCCTTGAGGATGGCAGTCTTGATCAAGAGGATGCGCTGCTGGCCGAGCTCGAGGTCGTTGTGTCAAGCGTCCACTCCAAGCTTCGCTCCGATTCGGAGACTATGACGCACCGAATGGTCGGTGGCATAGCCAATCGGCGTACCAATATCTTGGGCCACTGCACCGGCCGGCTGATCGAGGGCGAACGCGGCACCCGTCCCGAGTCGGTTTTCGACCCTGAGGTGGTCTTCGAGGCATGCCGTACCTTCAACGTGGCTGTCGAGATCAACTCGCGTCCCGAGCGTCGGGATCCGCCAACGAGGTTGTTGAAAATGGCAGTGGATATGGGCTGTCTGTTCTCCATCGATACCGACGCCCATGCACCCGGACAGCTCGAGTTTCAGATATACGGCTGCCAGCGAGCCGAGGAGCTCGGATTGGATCCGGCGCGCGTGATCAACACCTGGTCAGTCGATGCACTACTCGACTGGTGCGCCAAGGCCTGAACGGCAGTTCCCGAACGGTGCTGCCGCAACGCCTAGGCGAGGGATCTGGGCGATACCAGTGCGGCTGCTGGTATAGCCTGAGGCCCTCTCTGCTCAATGAACTTCAGTGCCGAGTGGCGGAGGTGAGGGACTGGTGGGTGATGCGGACTGGCGGATCAATGAGCCCGGCGAGCGGCCAGCTGTCCCGGTCTTCTTTCTCTCCGACAGCACTGGAATCACCGCTGAGACGATGGGCAATGCGTTGCTGATCCAGTTTCCGAACCTCCGGTTCGAGCGTCGTCTGATCCCGTTCATCTCCACCGTGGAAGAGGCCCGGCGGGTGGTCGCCATTTTGGACGCCGCTGTCGAGGGACCGGTTACTCCCTTGGCGTTTTCGACAACCGCCGTTGAAGAGGTTCGTCAGGAGCTGTTGGGTACCAAGTGCCCATTGATCGACTTCTTCGACCTGCATATGGAACGCGTCGAGGCGATCTTGGGCGACAAAGGGGTACGCGTCGCGGCGCGGTTGCATGGGATGGGAGACGTCAAGCGCTACAACGCCCGAATGGCAGCCGTCGAGTACGCAATCGAACACGATGACGGTCAGAGTATGCGAGCGCTGGACAAGGCAGATGTGATCTTGGTCGCGCCATCACGCTGCGGCAAAACACCGACAACGATGTATTTGGCCTTACAGCACGGCATCTTCGTCGCAAACTACCCGCTGGTTGATGAGGACTTCTCCAGCGCCGAGCTGCCCGGACCGGTGCGCGGGCTGCGGGACCGGTGCTTTGGCATGACGACGACCCCAGCACGGCTCAGCCAAGTCCGGCAGCAAAGACGGCCAAACTCCCGTTATGCATCACTCGAGCAGTGCACATACGAGCTGCGGCAGGCCGAGGCGATGTACCGGAATCATCGACTTCCCGTGATCAACTCCTCAGCCAAGTCCGTCGAGGAGATGTCCACAGTGATCTTGCAGACCATGAACCACATGTCCTAAGGACCGAGAGGACTTCCCATGCCCGCAGCTTCGAATACCTCGACTATCGCGTGGTTCTCCGATCTCAGTCTTACCGATCTCGACCAAGTGGGCGGCAAGAATGCATCGCTGGGCGAGATGGTCCGAAACCTCACTTCCGCGGGCGTACGCGTACCGGACGGGTTCGCTACTACCGCGGACGCATACCAAGAGTTCATCAGCCAGGGCGGCTTGGCCGAGATGATCAATGCCGAGCTGGCGTCGCTCGATACCGATGATGTCGAGCAGCTGACAACCGTAGGCCGCAAAATTCGCGAGGCAGTGATCAAGCAGCCGCTTCCAGCCAGCTTGGCAGCTGAGATCAGCACGGCCTATGCACAACTGGCTGGCGACCCTAGCGGCACCTCCGGGGAAAGCGTGTCATTTGCCGTTCGGTCGAGCGCAACGGCAGAAGACCTTCCAGACGCCTCCTTCGCCGGTCAGCAGGAGACGTTTCTCAATGTCCGTGGCATCAACGCCATCCTCGAAGCGATCAAGAAGGTCTTCGCATCGCTTTACAACGATCGGGCGATCGCCTACCGCGTCCACCACCGCTTCGAGCACGACGCGGTTGGAATTTCAGCTGGTGTGCAGCGGATGGTGCGATCCGATATCGGTGCGTCCGGGGTGATGTTCACCATGGACACCGAGTCCGGCTTTGCCGATGCCGTCTTCATCACGTCGGCCTATGGTCTTGGTGAGGGTGTCGTACAGGGCGCGGTG